>CALAEB010000334.1 GCA_937890875.1 uncultured Anaerolineaceae bacterium
GGTTGAACGACGGCGGGCAGTTAGCTCATGCGTGAAAAATGTTCGATCGCCTTGGCGAACTCGGCAATTGTCTGATCGGCGTTTCCATGTTCGATACCGTCCCGAACACAGTGGTTTAAATGTCCTTCCAGCACGACCTGCCCCACTTTATGCAGCGCATTTTTCGCGGCATTAATCTGGATCAGTATATCTTCGCAAGGGATATCTTCGTCGATCATTCTATCGATCGCGTTCAGTTGTCCAATAATCTTTTTGATTCTGCGGTGAAGATTATCCGCATCCATACATTGTCTCATCGGTTCACCATCCTTCATTCTACGCTTATTATAGAGCCAATCATGAGAAAATCAAAACGCAGCGAGAATTCGACTTTCGACATTTAGATCATATTTTGAACTGCTGAAAATGCACGCGAAACATACTGGCAACCCGAATTGCTGTGAATTGTTGTTCAAAAACAGATATTTTCGTATCTTTTAGTATAATAGCGATTCAAGAAAGATACAAAAAGGCTTTCAGAAAGAGAGGATTAACATGGCACAAAACCCGAAGGGCGATTTAATCAGTGATTTGGCTGATACCCTGCTGTCCGGAAGCGGACTTAATTTAAGTGACATCGTGGACAGCGTTGCCGAAAACGTGGGCGGAAAAAGCGCCGACAGTTTTCCTGTTCTGTCCAGCGCCAATTGGTGGGCGCTCCGTAACCGGTTCAAAAAGAACATTCCGGCAACAATAACCAAAAAGTGGGTTTCCGATGTATTGGATATCACCGCTGCCACCGCAGAGAAAAACATCCTGCCCGTCCTGAAACAAATCGGATTCATCAGCGCGACTGGGAAAACAACCGACCGGGCGGAAGCCTGGACCAGCGACAGCAAATATGAACAGATTTGTGAAAGGATCAAAAAAGACGTTTATCCGGCCGATTTGCGGGAAATGGACAGTTCCACAAAAACGGCCCAAGCCAAAATTACATCCTGGTTCAAGAAGAAGACCGGGGCCGCGGAAACAACCGCAAAACGGATGACGAGTTTTTATCTGCTGCTGGACGAATCGCTGCCAGAAAACGCGGCTGAAAAATCATCCGGTACATCCGCGAGCAAAAAGACTCCGTCTTCGGCCAAATCGCTCTCGGTGAATATCCGGATCGATTTTCCGTCCAATACTGCCGCCAGACAATTTGATGAAATTCTGAGCGATATCGCCAGCCAGGTGCACGCAAAAGTCAGCAACTTGAGTTAGACAGGAACCAAGCCAAAAGACGCACTGGAGGGTCTCCCATAAGTCCGTTTTCACAGCCTGTTTCCGAATTCTTCCGGAAAACAGCCCTGTTTTTTTGACTTACGGGACACCCTCCTGAACAAACGCAGCCCAGCACCCGGATTCCCGGAACTGGAAAAGACGCGTCTACAAACCTGTTTTTGTATAATAGTTCCGGATATAACTGCGATCCGCTTCCGGGACCGGCGTTACAATAAATTGGCTGTCATCCGGGACTTCATTTTGCTGGTAAACGTTAATCGCGCCGTCTTTAAAGACCGGACAAACCGCGAGACAAATTCCGCATCCGTTGCAGCGGTCCGGATTAACCTGCGGATAAATACCGCGGTACCCTTCCACCTCAACCTCACCAAAAGCCTGATAAGGACAGGCATCCACACAGCGATTACAGCGGGTACATTCCGGATAATAGACATGCGCCAGGCCGATTTTTTCCTGCATCTTTTCGATTCCGGAAAAGACCGGGATTGCCCCGCTCGGGCAAACAACACTGCAGCGGTTACAGGACGGATCACAATAGCTGCCGCCAAATTCGACGATCGGGGTGCCAATGCCTTCCAGTCCGCTTTCCAGAATGGAGGGCTTCAGAATATCCTGCGGACAGGCGAGCACGCATTGGTTGCAGCGAGTGCATAGCTGCAGAAACTTTTCCGGTTTCGTTTCCCCGGAACGGACCCCGCCTGGAGGCCGCAGCGGGTTCTTCGCCTGCACCGGAAGATATTGTTTTTGCAATGTGCTGAGACCAAAAGCCGCAGCGGCGACAGCGACGGTGCCCAAAAGCTCCCGTTTTCCCGGGTCAAATTCATTTTTGAAGTTGAAAATCTTCTCACCGTGAAATGTGATCGCACAGGTCGGGCAGTCATGCGCACAATCCAGACAGACGATGCATTCTCCGGGATCAGACCGGTATCCGTTCTCCGGATCAATGGCCCCTACCGGACAGGAACGGGGACATTCGCCGCATTCCGCGCACGCTTTCTGTTCGACATGCCGCTTCTTGGGAGAGAATTTCGAAAGCAGGCCCAAAAACCCTCCGGCAGGACAGATATACCGGCACCAGAACCGCTTCTCAATGAAATTCAACAGTAGGGCCAGAACCATCGGTAGCGCAACCAGCCACCAGAGCGTCCCCAGGAAACGGAATGCATCCAGATATCCCTGCGTGACGAATTCGGAGCCAGGCTTGAACAGAACCAATACAGGCTGAATCAGCATGGAGATCGGATCGAGCCAGATAAAAGAGATGCTGCCTAAAAACGCGGAAATAACAAGGACAAAAAACAGGACCGTCTTGATCCGCCGGAGATTTTTTGTTTTAATCCGGCGGTCATTTCTGCCGTAAGCGTCCAAAATGGTTCCCAACGGGCAAATCCACCCGCACCAGACCCGGCCGAAGATCAGCGTCAATGCCAGCGTGATCAGCGAGGGCCAATATTGCAAGATCGGCTCCCGTCCGGAAATCAGCGTCATCAGCGCCTGATAAGGATCGATCCGTGAGAAGAAATTGTTCGGGAGGAAAGGAATCGCTTTTCCGATCAGCGTCAGCACCATCAGGACCAGAAAAAACACAAGGAAGAATTTGTTAAAAAACTTCCGCCATAATACCTGCGCCCGGGCTTTTTTCTTATAGGCTGCGCCAATCCCTAATCCCAGTCCATTGACGACCGCGCCCGTCGGGCAATACCGGATACAGGCCGAGCAGGTATCGCAGGCCGCGGAATGTTTTCCGTCTATGGTCGAAACAATTCTGTTTTCTCCGCGTCCGATAAAATCAATGACGCTTTTTCCCCGCGTATGGCAGGCACGAATACATTGTCCGCACCGGATACAATTTTCGTGAATGTTCTTGGTAATAAAAGTTGACTCGTAAATGCCATAACGAGCCGCCATCTTCAGAACCTTCGGATGATCGGGACACAGCGAAAGCAAAAAGTCCGCCACATCCGCTTGTGCATCGAACACCTCATCCGAATCGGTGATGATGACCATCCCTTCTTCGATCAGCGTATCGCAGGCTGTGACAATCTTTTTTGTTCCATCCTTGTACTGGACAGAGACGATGCACATCCGGCAGGCGCCGTAAGGCTCCAGATCGTCATCATGGCAAAAAGTGGGAATAAAAATATCCCGTTCCCGGGCAACCTGCAGAATCGTCTGCCCTTCTGCCGTTTCAAATCGCCGCCTGTTGAGAATGATATTTATCACGGGCTGTCCTTCCTATTGGTAATAAATCGCATTATCATCACATACGTTATAACAATACCCGCATCGAATGCAGATCGAACTTTCAATCATCCTTTTTTCTTCATCCGCTTCAAAAATTGCGGTTACCGGACATACCACCTGACATTTTCCGCAGGCAGTGCAGCGCTCCGGATCCACCCGATATTGAACCATATCCGGGCAATTGCCGCCGGGGCATTTCCCCCGCAGATGCGCCTCATATTCCTTCGGATAATCGTTCATTGAGGCCAGAACAACCATCGAAGCATTCTGCCCCAGTTTACACATGGAACTGTCGCGCACCGTATTGGCAAGATCCTTCAGTGTGATCAGATCCTGGCGCTCGGAATTATTATTAACAATGTACTCCATCAATTTGATCATCTGCGGAATGCCGATCCGGCAGGAAGAACACCGTCCGCAGGCCTCATCCCGGATCTCCTCAAGCGCATGCATCGTGCGGAAAATGATGCAGGTATTTTCCGGGCACGCATGCAGAACCGAACCGAAGTCCGTTCCCGCCTTTTGCAGCGTCTCATAATCATAGAGAACATCCCAGTTTTCTTCCGGAACGAACCCGCCCGTAATCCCGCCGGTCTGCACAGCTTTCAGCTTCCCGTGGACAGCTCCGCCTCCGATACCGTTAATGATCGTCGAAAGCGGCGTTCCGAGACGGACTTCAGCATATCCCGGATTTTTGACCGGTCCGGTCAGCGACACCAGCGTTGTTCCGCCGCTCTTTTTTGATCCTGTCTGAGCATACCATTCCCCGCCATTCCGGATAATTGCGGGAATGCTGGCCCAGGTTTTTACATTATTCACCAGCGTCGGTTTCCCCCACAATCCGGATTTCGCGGGATAAGGCGGCCTTGGCCGGGGCTCGCTCCAATTCCCTTCAATGGCATTGAGCAGGCTGGTCTCTTCACCGCTGATATAGGAATTGGCCCCCAAATGGACAATCACATCAAAATTGAAGTTGCTGTTCAAAATTTTCTTTCCCAGCAGTCCGCTGTGATATGCGTCCTCGACAGCCTTTTCCATCTGTTTCAACGCGCTCTTGAATTGCGTCCGCACATAAATGAAACCCCTGGTCGCCTGCACGGCGTAAGCGCCAATAATCAGGCCCTCCAGAATCAGATGCGGATTCGCCGCCATCAGCGCCGGATCGTCCATTGAACCGGGGTCCGCTGCATTGCCATTAACGACCACATATTTCAAACCACTGTGTTCTTTCCGACAAACATCCCATTTTTTCCATGTCGGGAAACCCGCGCCGCCGCGCCCGCGCAGCCTGGAATTTTCGATTTGCTTAATAATTTCATCCGAAGGCAGTGTCAAAGCTTTCGCGAGCGCTTCATACCCGCCCACCGCCAGATAATCTCCGATGGATTCCGGGTCAATCCGGCTGAGATCTTTTGTCAGAATTCGTGTCTGAAGTTTATAAAAAGGAATCGCGCTTTCCAGAAGGATTTTTTTTCCGCTTTGCGGATTCTGATACAACAGGGAAGGGATAACATTTCCTTTCAGGAACGTTTCCTGAATAATTTTTTCAGCATCCGCCGGTTTCACCTGCACGTATAAAATCGTAGCCGGCATCAACATGACTAACGGGCCTTGTCCGCACAGACCGCGGCAGCCTGTTTTTTTCAGTTCAACCGTAACCCCAAGTCCGAAATGTTCAATCCGCTCCTGAAAAGCTTCAAAAACCGCCAGCGCGCCCTGTGCGCAGCATCCGTCACCGGCACAAACCGTTATCTGTGGGGTCACTCCGCTGAATTCCGACACCAGTTCGGATTTCAGTTTCTCCAGCGCCGCCATTTGGTCACTGAGCGTCGCCATTTCGAGCGCCTGCGCTATTCCTGACAAATCTTTTTTGTTGACCGCAGCGGTTGTGTCAGGAATTATCCTGCCGGGTGCATTTTCCTTCGTGGTCCCCGGCTGTTCATCCGCCGGGATCTCTTCTTCCGCTGTGCCCGCAGACGCGGCTTCTTCGGCGGGACCGGCACTCTGGGGCAAATGACCTTCCGTTTCAGGATTTGTTTCGGAGGATCCGGTTACGGGTTCCGAACCGACAGACGCATTCTGAGGAGAATTCGAATCATCAAATTTTGTGAACAACTCGGACACGGTCAGAAATTCGGCTTCATCCGGGTTTGCGGCATTGGTCCCTGAAATGACAGCGGCCCTTTCTGCAAGAAACGTCTCATGCGCAGTATATTCTGCTTTCAGTGATTCGGCCGTCCCTTTTTCAATGTTCGACCGGTCTTCCAATTTAAGCCGCTCAATTTTCTTGGGATGAAACAATTTCAATGTCCGTGGAATCAAGACCGGCAGAAGTTCTTCCGTTTCCTCCGGAAGAACGGCATCACCGGTCTCTGCCGGAGTCGACGGTACGGCAGCCTCCGCACCCAGATCAGGCGCAGAACCGCTCACTTCACCGCCTGGCAAACGCCCGTCCACGGCAGGCTCCGCCGCATCCGGGCTAAGTGAAACATGCTCCCCGTCTGCGCTGTCGGATGTTATCGATTGATTGAACTCCGGATCCTGGCCGGGAGCTGAATCAACTTCCGGTGTTATTTGTTCTCCGGCGGCAGTCCCGGCCGTTTGCCCCAGGGCAAGCGCCTGCAGCTCCTCCAGCGTTATCCGTCTGGATGGCTGGGATGCGTTTGGGTCAAACACCAGCCGGGAGATGACCTTCCCTTTTCGCAGCGTCTTTTGGACAATTTCGTCAACATCTTTTTCTCCGACATTGACATAAGTGACCTTCGCTGGAAGCAGCATGACGACCGGTTCAAGGCCGGTTAAATTGCTGCCGTCAATCTGCATCACTTCAACCCGGGCAGATAGCTTATTTTGCTTCAAAGATTGCTGCACAGCGGAATAAAGCGTCAATGCGTCCGCGGCGGCTTTTCCCTGCCAGGCACAAATGATGATCGCCGGCGAATCGTTCTCAACGATAGAAAAGATACTCTTTTCTGCTTCCTGAAGTGCTGTTAATATATCCGCATCCATGTTCCTGTCCGTTGCCGTTAAAAAACCGGGCTTGCCGTTTAACCAATTTTGATAAAGAGCAGAAAACCACCTTGAAAGGCAGCCCGACCTTGATCAGAGCTCGCTGCTGTCGTACTCCGAAAGCAATTGCTGAATTTTATCAGCTGTGCTATGACTGTATACTTTGTCATTAATGATCACTACCGGACCAACGGCGCATAATCTTTGACATGGTACCAGCTCAAGCGTAAAGGATTCGTCCGGGGATGTTTCACCCGGTTTAATATTCAGAAATTCGGAAATCTTTGCCGCAGTCAGTTGTCCACCGCCGGAACTGCAATTACAGCCCTGACAGACCCTGATCACATTTCTCGCTTTGGGAGTAAAACTGAATGTATTGTAAAAGCTGATTATCTTTTTTAAACGGAGCGGAGGAACCGAAAGTTTATCGGACACCTCACTTAAAGCCTCTTCAGAAATATACCCGTACAATTCTTCAATTTTCAACAACACCGGTATCAGCCCGCCCGGGTTCTTGCCATAACTTCGGATAATATCATCCACATTGTTGAGATTAACATTCATCAATATGCTCCTGGCTTCGAGATACATCGGCAATTCCAAAACCGGGTATGGCTCTCACATCTAATAATGTACGGTATATTCTTTTTGTAATTTATACATAATCATACTTGGATTTGGCCGCATTGTAAAATAATCTGATTATTATAACAAATTCCATCACCGGGATTCCCGGTTTGTTAAGACCCGCAGCAATTCGAATTTTGAATAATTTCTTTCGAAAAATTCGAAAAATAAGGAAACTTGCGGTTCTGTTGGCTTTGTGCAAAATCAACAGAACCACAGAGCCTTTTTTTCCATATAGCGAACCGCTGCAGGGCCTGCCAATTAATGATTATTTATTAGATAAAGTATACTTCAAGTTCCGTTGAAAAGTGAAATCCGGCATGGCAATTCGAAATGTAAACGGAATACGCTGCAGTCCGCTTTTATTTAAAAAGAGTTTTTCCGAATTCCCGGGTCCGGCAAACAGGCATTCGTTACGCCGACACCCGGAGCCTGTATTAAAACGAAAGCAGCCTGTTCAATCTGAGAAGGCTGCCGCATCGCTCAAAAACGGCCCGGATATCCGAAGGACCCGCAATTCGAACGGTCAAAAAGTATATCTCCAGGGTTCATGGGCTTGTGCTTTGCACAGCCCCATGAACCCTGGATTTTTCTCTATCTGAGAGGATTCCTTATATTCCGAATTCCTGCTGAGAGAAGCCGGTTATTCGACAATTATCTTCGTCGGAGCGCTTGAAACTTCGGTTCCCGACACTTCCACCGTCCAGGTATACGTTCCGACCGGCAAAGAATCGGACGGGATAAAGAACGCCTGCTGATCGGTACAGGTCAAACCATCTGCTTCACAGGTCAGCGGCCCGATCTCGGCCTTTTTCCCCGCTTCGTCCGTTACCCGCAGCAAATATCCGCTGGCTTCCGTCGCCCCTTCCGGCAGCACCCAGCGGAATAACGGCCGGGACTGCACAATTGTGCCGTCTTTCGGATAGATAATTTCGATACCGTAAACTTCGTCCGAAACGTTGAAAATGAGAGAGGCCAGAGCACCTTCCGCGCCATAGGTGGAAACAGGAATAACCTCAATCCGGTAATTTTCCGCAACCGGGATGGAAGCAAATTCCAGTGTACATTGTTTCTCGTCACACCATAACGTGTCCCGATCCATCACGGTATCCAGCAGATTATTCCCGGCGGCGTCAAAGACTGCGACTTTAAATGACTCGACAGTTTTTCCCGGATCGCTCCAAAGAATTGAGGATGTTTCGGAACCGATCACACCGTTTTCAGCAGGGCTCAGGAATATGACTTCTTTCGGCGCTTCGTTCAAAGTAAAAGCGGCGTTGGCGGTTCCCCAGGTCACACCCGCTGCCGAACCGCCTGAAATCTTCCAGGAATAGTTGCCGGCCGCTGGCAGCTGAAAACCAGGGTTAAACGTGCACGATTCATAATTACAGGCGGAGCGGTCGACTGTGCCGTTATAAATTACTTTTCCGCCGCTGTCATAAACCGCGATCCAATATAATTCCGCACCGGTCAGCGCCCGCCAGGAAAACACCGGAGCGGTATCCTGGATATTCCCGGATGGACTGATCGGGGTCGGCACCGTATTCGTTACCGTAGCCGGCACACTGGTTGCGACGGGTGTAGTCGTTCCTCCGCTATAGCTGCAGGTTGTACAATACATGTAGAATGCCAGTTCGTTCGACCAGTTGCTGACGGAGTTATTACTGTACCCGCGCACACGCCACACATAATTGCCTGCCGGCAGAAATGTGTCGGTCGTTATATAGCAGCGATAATTCTCGCAGCGGATTTCATCGGCATCCCAGTAACGATCCATCATCACCTGTCCGGTATTCGCATGAATAATCCGGATTCGGTATTCATACACGTTATCCTGTACATCGGTAAAAACAAAAGTGGTAAACCGGTTATCATAAATCGTGCCGGAGGGAGAAAACGCATCCGGCGTGGAAATATTTGAATTCAGCGTGAATTCCAGCGTATCGGACCGGGTGGAACCCTGCGAATTGGTCGCGGTCACATACCACTCATACTCCCCTTCGAAAGGAAGTGTTGTCGAGACCGAACAGCGGCCGGCGGCGCAGCTCGCGTCGGAGGCCGAAAGCGACAATGTTCCCGAATCACCGCTATTCGAGCTCCAGGAAACCGTATAACTTTCCGCATTCGCCGCCGGGTCCCAGTAAAATACCAATGAGCGCGAAAAATTTCCCCATCCCCGCGGGCTGATCGGGTTCGGTTTATCCGGAACCGTTATATTCGGCGGACTGGCCGTGACTGATTGGGCGCTAACAGCCATGATATTGCCGGCAATTGCCAGGATTCCAATCAGGAATAAAAGTTCGATTTTAAGTCTTTTGTCCATATTCACCTTCCTGTTGATTTAACGAGATCGAGCTGCATTTAGTTTCAGCGAAATTTTTAAAATCATCCAGCAATATTTGTTTATCTGATGACCACAAACCAATTTTCATTATAAAGCAAACGGAAGCAACAATTCCCAGAATTCAACAGCAATCCGAAGTTTAAATAACCCTTTTCAAAAAAGACTGTGGCGCTGATGGCTTTGCGCCCTATCCAAACACGCCCCGGATTGAAACCACGCCTGAAAGGGATCAGTCACGCTTCAAAACAAAAATACCGCCCAGTTTAAAATATGGTTAAATCCCGGCTGTACCTTGCGATCAATTCACTTCGCGTATCGACATTGTAGATTTGTTTTGCACTTTTAATATGGTATTTAACCGTATAAACGCTGATATGCAACGCACGCGCGACTTGCTCGATCGAGTCCCCGTCAATCAGCCGTTCGATAACCCGGATCTGCCGCTCATTCAGCTCGGGACAGATCTTTTTTTGCCGTTTCCCGGAGACCACCAACACACCTTCGATCAGGCGGTATTCACGCTTGTCATAATGAAAAGGGAACCGCCAGCTGCCGGTTTCCATTTTTCGGATAATTTCATCCGCTGAAAACTCAGATTCGCTGAGCAGGATATTTTTGCTGTCCAAAATATACAGAATTTGTGTCATAGTTCAATTCCCATTACGACAAATAATAGAACTTATTTTCTAATTTGTAGTTCAAATATAGATCATTTTTTTCTTCCTGTCAATAGGATTTTTGGGATCGCATCCATTCAAATTTCTGCGGTATTCTGTTCAATGTTCCCGGAAACAGACCGGAATATAAAAAGGCTGATTCGATGAAAAACCGAATCAGCCTTTTTTCCCGGCTAAGGAATTTGTCGGGGCACTGGGATTTGAACCCAGGGCCTCTTGCACCCCATGCAAGCGCGCTAGCCGGGCTGCGCCATGCCCCGGACAACGTCATTATTATACTCTGATTTCACAATTCCACAAGGAATCCGGTTCCGTCGCAGCGATCCAAAACGGATCCTTTCGCATAA
>CALAEB010000335.1 GCA_937890875.1 uncultured Anaerolineaceae bacterium
TCCATCGTTTTTCACAATCAGCGGCGTCCCCAGAAAAGCGCGTTCATATGTATTGAAGCGCTTTCCGCATTGACGGCATTGACGCCGCCGATGAACCCGGACGCCTTCATCTTTATCGGTATCAATTACCCGGGTATTCCGCTCTCCACAAAACGGACAGTTCATATTTCCTCGCTTCCTCATAAAAATATGCTGAGGAACAAAAAAAGGTCTGCGCTTTAATACAATAACAAACTACTGTACAAGGAAACCTTATTTATAATTAGATATTATAATTATTAACCGATTAACTTTTCACTAAATATAGGAATTGTGAACCAACAACCCCTTTATTTACGGTTTTAGAATTTTAGCATGTTTTTTCTAATCTGACAAGATGATTTTTAATTTTTTCAGCTTAAAAAAGGCCTCCGCAATGGTCCCGGCGGAAATCTTGTATCATAAAGCTTATTGTGAAAAAATATGCAGGATAGCAGCGGAAGCGTATGACCGTTTGATCAGCTTATTGTGCTTTTAACATCCGAGCTGTATAAGGTCGTATAGGGTCTGAATGTCAAAAGGTATATGAATACCTGGGAAAAATATTGTTGATTGATTGCCAGCGTTTTGAAATATGGGCAGGATTCTTTATGATTGTTTTTTGCGCGAAACGCAAAAACAACAAATTTTCTCTCCTTATTTGAAAGGTCCGTCTAAATTTTAAATTACCGGCTGATTGTAATGTGTTTGAAAATTAGTGAGTAAAATGGTATATAATAGTTGGTTCACTTTAGACAGAAAAACCCTTCTGTGAAATCAGAATGGTCAAATCAGGTCAGTTGAATGGAAAAGATAACGAATGTGTGAGTGCTTATGTTAAATTTTACCTTGAATGTTGTTCCCATCCAAGTTCAGTTGGAGTTTTTTTTACGCATTTTTCTGGCTGCCGTTATTGGGGGGGCAATCGGTTATGAAAGAAAGAATCGGCTGAAAGAGGCCGGTGTCCGGACACATCTGATCGTGAGCCTTGGGTCCGCGCTGATGATGATCATTTCAAAATACGGATTTTCCGACCTTGACAACGTCGCCGGTTATCGGATTGATCCGTCCCGTGTTGCTGCGCAAATTGTCAGCGGGATCGGTTTTCTGGGGACCGGCATGATTTTTATCCGGAAGCAAACGGTGAGCGGGCTGACGACGGCCGCCGGTGTTTGGGCGACTGCGGGCGTAGGCATGGCAATCGGAGCCGGAATGTATTTTATCGGCGTGATTTCCGCTGGGGTTATCATTGTTCTGCAGGTTCTGCTGCGCAAGCGGCATGATATTTTCCGGATCCCGATGGCTGAAACGATCGAATTGAGAGTTATCAACCGTCCGGATGTTTTAAAGAATCTGCGGGATGTTTTTTACGAGAAGAATATTGAGATTGTCAACGTAAAAGTTGAAAAGATCAATGAAATGACGATTGAAGTTGACCTGTTGGTAAAAATTCCGCATAATTTCCGCGCGGATGAAATCATGCTGATGTTCGATAATCTGGACTATATTCTTTCGGTGGAGCTCTGACAAAAAAGCAGCGGAGACACTTAATGCTTCCGCTGCTTTTTTGTCAAAATTGCTATCGAAACGATCAGAATCAGGCTGATCACGGAAATAAGCACACCTTCCCGCCATCCGCTCGGGACGAATTCCAGCTCAATTTGTTTTGCGTCTCCCGGCACTTCGACCCCAACCAGACTGTCCATCACCGGAAGAACCGGAACATTTTCCCCGTTCACTTTGGCTTCCCATCCGCGATCATAAGGAATTGAAGTCAAAAGGATTTTTCCTTCCGGAACCGACTCAACGGAAAGTGTGAAAGCCGCCGGCCCCGTTTGTTTGTGTTCCGGCGCCGAAATTCGGATGTTCTCCGCAATCGCGGAAAACAAATCCGAATTGAACGCGTAAACCTGGAGATTCTCAAAATACAGCGGGTCTTTCTCCGTTATGATCTGAATCCGCACCGTTTCTCCCCGGCTGAAATTCCCTAAATTGACCAGATAGGGCGTGTAATTGCGGTTCCGGTCAAATACCTGCCGGTCGTTTACCCATACGTCATAATTCAGGCTGACATTGGGGATGAACAGAACGTGCTGCGCATCAGAGGTGATCACCGTCTCATATTCGGCAATGCCGGGCTGGCTGGTCTCCGTCCGGGCATAGACCGGATCTTCATGTTCGTGTTCGACTTCGGTCAGGTTCTCCATTTTTACTTTGTTCACCGGCACAGCGGTAAAGTATGCGGGCCGGGCCGGGCTCTCCGGATTGTTTGCGGGCATATCCCCCGCGGGATCGATCGCCTGCAGCAGCGTTTCCTGAAAACGGACCGGGTTATCCGTTGCCGCCGGATCCACTTCAAGGATTTCTTGATCCGCAAAAAATGCCGGCGGAAACGCGAATGGGTTTTCCCAGGCCACTTCAGAAATCTGCCGGTAAACTTTGTTCGGAGCCTGATCGGTCAGCAGATAACGGATCCCAAGCAGCGAATCAGAGAAAATACTGCCGCCGGAGTACGTGCACCAGGTTGCGTAGCAATCCAGCCCCAGTTTCTTTAAAAAACTGCTCTGACGAACACTGGCGGTTGAACTGAAATGACCGATTCCGGCATAACCAAGTCCTAATGGATCGTTATAGCTGCGGATTTCCGTTTTTTCGATCCGGTAGAATGCATCCGCCTCCGCAGGAAGGGAAACAATTTCCGCCCGGTATCGATCCCGGAATTCCACATATGCCGTCCGGGTCGGAGCATCCGTCCGGTATCGCTGAAAGACGATTTCCGTACTCAGCCAGCACTCCGCAATCACAAGCAATAGCAGCAGCCATTGAACCAGCGGCTGTTTGATTGAGCCGATGGAAAACAGGATGCCATAAAACAGAAGAAAGCATAGATTGAGGTAAAACAGGCTCCCGTCGATCCGCTCCGGATTCATTTTCTGAACCAGCAGCAAAGCCCCGCCGAGCAGCGCCAGCCAGATCAGCAGATTCTTCCGCGGAAGTTCTTCGGAATGGAAAATTCCTTCAAAAGCAGCCGTGCAAAGCAGGAATGAAAACAGAAAAGCGTACCGGTACGGAAACCAGCTCGGATAATCGAAAGCGTGCCAGAAGAAATCCAGCGGTGCGAGGTTGAAACTGAAGACCAGCAGGATCATCAGCAGCGACGTGGCCAGTTTTTTGCCCTTGCGGATGCCGGGGGAGAAGAAATAGAGCGGCAAAAGGCAAATGGTCAGCAAGCCGCTGTAAATATGCGGCAGATTCCCGCGCAGCCCGTCATAAGTGCCGAGCAACAGCTTGACGAACAAATCCGCTGGCGGGAACTGCATGGCGAACGCAGGGAAGGATTGCCCGATCAGCCCCATATTGTCCTTCAAGACGAAAAACGCCGGCAGCAGGAGGAATGCGCTGACGCCCGCAGCCAGAATCACCGCGGCTGCAAACGAGGCGCAGCGTTTCAGGCAAACCACAAACGGAAAGCGCGGCGAGGCGTTGATCATCCCGGCCAGAAAATAGAAAACGCTGAAAACGCTCACCATATAGGCGATGTAAAAATTTGAAAGAAACAAAAGGGCGAAAACAACGACGCAGCCAGTCCAGCCGCGCCCCTGAAGCAAACGGTCGAGCGCCAGACACAGCAATGGCAGCAGGAGCACACCGTCCAGCCACATGATATTCAGTGCGTAAGCGACGGTATATCCCATCAGCGCGTAACAGGTTGCGAAAACGGGAAGGAGCGGACCAGATTGACGGGCTGCAAAATGGCGGTGAAGATAGATCGAAAAAGTCAGCCCGCAACCGGCAATTTTCAAAACCGTGATCAGCGTGATGGCATCCAGCAGATTCTTTTCCGGAAAGAAAAACAGCAGCAGATTGAACGGGCTGGAGAGATAATAGGCGAACAATCCAAGGAAATTGAGGCCCAGCCCGGCATGCCAGGAATAAAACAGCGAACCGGTTCCATGCAAGATCCGCTGGTATTCCGCCATAAAATCCACATACTGTGTATTCATGTCGCTCAGTAACAGCGTTCCGTTCCCGAAAGGGAAGATGCCGATTTTCGCAAAAACGGAAACGAGAATGATCTCCGGCAAAAACGCCGAGAGAAAGATTCCACTGTTTTTTCGGATCAAGCTGTTTTCGCGAGTCATTGGAGCAGGCTGCCTCCTGAACAGAATTCTTTGCGGATTATTCCGTGGCCGGCATCGGATGTGCCCCGGCAAGATTCAAGACGGTGAAAGTCCCGGCCAGGCCGATATCATATGCGTACGTCAAATTAATTGTATCGAACTGATCCCCGGGAAGATGCCAGAAATCCGTCCGGTCCTGTCCGACACAACCGCCCTCGGAAGAATCCGTCAGAAAATTCTCCATCGCGGTGATCGCCGGAATATTCCCTTCCCAAAAAGGCGCCTGATCCGCCAGCGCGTAAGCATTTTTGGTCAGGTAATCATAGCTCAGATTCAGGTTATTCTCGTTGATCGTCTGGATAAAAGAATCCGCCAGTTTCCTCGAACTCTCCAGCTCCCCGACATACAGCTCAAAACACCGGTCGTTATCCTTGTCGGTTCCGTACATATCCATGTTGATCAGGCCGATAATATTCTCCCCGGCATGTTTTTCAACATACGCTTTGCTCCCCTGCTGAAAGTTTTCCTCACCGCTGAAAAAGATCACTTTGACCGTGCGATCAAATTTTATCTGACTGAAAATGCGGACTGCTTCCAGAATGGTCGCCACACCGGTCCCGTTGTCATTCGCGCCTGGCGCATAGACCATCGGATTCCCTTCGAACACCACGCAACTGTCATAATGAGCCGAAAACAGGATTTGCTCATCCGGCAGCGTCTCGCCGGGAAAAGTCACGATGATATTGAACCAGGTGTTCGCGCTGGTGGCATCCGTATAGGTGTACGGTTCCAATGTGATCTGGCTTTCCGGCACCCATTGGCGCAGTGTCTCCAGCAGAAATTCTGTCGCCTTGGCGTTCTCTTGCCCGGTGAACATGGCGTAACTGTAACGGGTCTCAATGGTATATTCCTGTCCGCCGATCTGGACTGGTTCCACGCCAGAAAGTTTGCGGATCCAGGCAGCGTACCTTTCCGGTGTGATGTTATTGCGGAAAAAATCGATCGCGCTGACTGTCTGGACTTCCGGCAGCGGACTGGGTTCCGGATTCCCGGTGGGGATGGGGTCGCTTGGAATCACCGGCTGCGGCTGGACGGACTGAACCGGCAGTTCAGTGACCAGCGAGGTCTGTGTGACCGCGGCGGCAACTTCATCCCAAATCGGGGTATGGAGGTTGGCGATCAGGAAGATACCCCCCAGAATCGCAGCGAGGATCAGCGACAGCAACAGGATTAAGAACGGGGTAATTTTTGTGCGCATATTTTTAAGCTTTCGCTAATTATAAAGGAAAACGGAGGGCAAGCCGCCGGGACCAGGTTTTAACAGAAATTCAAGTTTAAAAATTGATTCGTGCGTCATTAGTCAAAGTTGCGAAACGAAAAATAAATAAAACAACAGAACATGTCATCTTGAGCGGAGCGAGCGAAGTCGAAAGATCTTCAAGCCCTCATAGGCAGCATTTTATCAAAATATTCCTGAAAGTAACGAATTTTTTTCTCCTGAAATCCACTTCTGAATACTGTTTGAAGTTGTTTCGACTCCGCTTCGCTGCATTCAACATGACACATCTTTTTACTTTTGACATCCTTTTCAAAATTTGAATCGCTGGTGATATGCACAAAACATGAATTAAAACGTATATATAATGAATACAGCCATTCGAACATTTTTGCGGGAGAAATCGGACGTTGGCGCACCAAGTGCGCATACACTGCTTATGAACCATAAAATCTTAATCATTGACGATGACCAGGCGCTATGCCGGCTTTTGAAAAAGTGCCTTGAAACCGAGGGCATCGCCGCGGATCTGGCCCATAACGGAAAGGACGGTCTGCAGCAAGCGCTGCGGGAATCCTACCAGTTGATCGTGCTGGACATTATGCTGCCGGAGATGGATGGATTTCAAGTGCTGGAAGAACTGCGCCGGGAAAGTGCGGTGCCGGTTTTGATGCTGACGGCGAAAAACAACAAGCAGGATAAAGTCGCCGGACTGCTCGGCGGTGCAGATGATTACCTGACCAAACCGTTTGACGTGGAGGAATTCACCGCCCGGGTTTTCTCGCTGATCCGCCGTTATACCACCCTGAACGCAACGGCCAATGAATCCGAATCGCCGCTCACCTTCCCCGGCATCACGATTGACATTGATGCGCGCACCGTAACCGTGGGCGGGGAATCTATCACGCTGCTGGCGAAAGAATTTGACATTCTGTGCTGCCTGGCACGGAATGCGGGAAAGATCCTGACGAAAAAGCAAATCTACGAAACGGTCTGGCAGGAGGCCTACGCATACGACGACAGCAACATCATGGCGCATATCAGTCGGCTGCGGAAAAAAATCGAGCCCGATCCGAATCATCCGACCCTTATCCAGACGGTGAAAGGGATCGGATACCGTTTCCAGGGCGGAGAGGCCGGCTGAAAATGGCGTCCGCAGACCGCTCTCTTTTGATCGCATTGGCCATCCTGGCCGTGGCAGCTATCATCTGCACGCTCATCCTGCTTCGCCGTTACCATCATATAAAAGTAAAACTCAAAACGCTTTCAGAGACGCTGGACGACATTGCCGCGGGAAACAGCAACCGGCGGCTGCTGGCGCACCCAGACGAGGAAATTTCCGGGCTCTGTTACAAAATCAACGACATTGTGCAGCATTACCGGGACCAGATCATCGGGTTTAAAACAGCCGAAGAAACCAACAGGCAGTTGATGACCAGTCTCTCTCATGACGTGCGCACGCCGTTGACCACACTAATCGGATATCTGGACGCGGCGCAAAAAGGGATCGTCAGCGGTTCGGAGCGCGAGTCTTATATCGAAACCGCGCGGGAACGGGCGCACACGATGAAAGATTACGTCGACATGCTTTTCGAGTGGTTCAAGCTCAATTCCGGAGAGGAAACGTTTCAGAGGCAGCCGCTGGATCTGGCGGAAAGCTGCCGGGAGCTCCTGAAAGACTGGATCCCGATCTTTGAAACGCAGCCGTTTGCCTACGACATCGAAATGCCGGAAGCGCCGATGCCGGTCTGCATCGACGCGGACGCGCTGCGGCGCATCCTGAATAACCTGATCCAGAACGTCCTCCGTCACAGCCAGGCGACTCGCATCGAAATCCGGGTTGGTTCGCGGGATGGTTTCGCTGAACTCAGCGTGACGGACAACGGGCGCGGCATCGCTCCACAGGACCTGCCGCATATTTTTGAACGGCTTTATAAAGGCGATAAGGCGCGTTCAGAACAGGGCAGCGGGCTGGGGCTTTCCATCGTCCAGCAGCTTGTCCGTAAAATGGGCGGCATGATTTCGGCACAGAGTGAACCTTCCGTTCGAACAGAATTCCGGATGCGGTTTCCGCTCTCTCCGGAATGATCCTGAAGTTTTTTCTTTCTGAATATTCCCAAATACCATCCTGAAGAATGCCGTGATCCGATCGTCCGGTGGTTTCCGCTGTATGATTCGCAAAATCCAAGGTTAATCCAAGCTTGCCGCAAGGTTTATACAAGGTTGGGCTGCTACAATCCGGATAGAAACATTAAGAAAGGACGATTGATTGATGAATGATGTCATTATTGAGACGGACCATCTGACCAAGGTTTACGGCAGCCAGAAAAGCGTCGCCGATCTGAGCATTCACGTGCGAAAGGGGCGCATCTACGGCCTGCTGGGACGGAACGGTGCCGGAAAAACCACGACCATGAAGATGATCCTGAACCTGACAGCGCCAACCTCCGGCGAGGTGAAAATATTCGGGGAGGACGTGCGGAAAAATGGCAAGCGCATCCTGCCGCGTATCGGCAGTTTGATCGAATCGCCCGGTTTTTATCCCAACCTGACCGGGACCGAGAATCTGCGCATTTTTGCCCGGCTGCGGGGCGTTCCCAACCGGCAGGCAGTCAAAAACGCGTTGGAAATCGTTGGACTGCCCTATCAGGACAAAAAGCTGTTCTCCGAATATTCACTGGGCATGAAACAGCGGCTGGCGATTGCCAACGCGATTATGCATGATCCCGAAGTACTGATTCTGGATGAACCGGTCAACGGATTGGATCCGATCGGGATCGCGGAAGTGCGCGATTTCATCAAGCGTCTTAGCATAGAGCAGGGCAAAACCGTGCTGCTTTCCAGCCATATCCTGTCAGAGATTTCAATGTTGGCGGACGATATCGGCATTATTGACCAGGGTGTTTTGCTGGAGGAAGAAAGTCTGGCCGAACTGGACAGAAAAAACAGCCGCTATATCCATTTGACCGTATCCGATACCGCTCAGAGCGCCCGGCTCATTGAACAACAATTGGGAATAAATAATTTTCATATTGATGATGACCATAACTTAAGACTGTATGACCTCAGCGCAGCCACGAACGCGCTCGTCCGCCTGCTGGTGGAGAACGGAATTGAGGTATTTGAAGTACATACCCAAAATAATACGCTGGAAGATTATTTCAAACGGATTACCGGAGGTGAGGGCATTGCTTAATCTGATTTTTTGTGAATTTGCCAAAATCAAACGCCAGAAATTTATCCTTTTTTCGGTTCTGGCGGCCTGCCTTTTCCCGATCCCGATGACCATTCTGGCGGGAAAGGATCGCATGGATTTCACCGGATTGTTCAATCTGGCGGTTTTTTTCGGGAATTTTCTGCTTTTGCCGTGCGTGCTGAGCATTGTGACGTCCATCCTGTTTTTCATGGAACGGGATCATGAGACACTGAAAAACCTGCTGTCGATTCCTGTCAATCGGACCGGACTGGCGTTTGCCAAGCTGTACGTGATCTTGGTTATTTCGCTTTTATACTCGGTTGCGGGTCTGGGCGCGACCATGATCGGCGGGTTGATCATTGGGGGCATTCGCTGGGAACAGATTCCCGGCAAATTGGGCCTGAGCGTTGTGATGGGGCTGTTGGCTTTCTTGACCGCGCTGCCGGTACTCATCACGATTATTCGCCTGAACAAAAGTATGATCTTTTCAATTTTATTGGCGGCTGTCTATACGTTTATTAATTTTTCAATTGCATACATGATGGTGACCTTTCCGCCGGATGCTATTTTGCTGTCGGTCCTGCCCGCGCCGATCGTGATGCGCTGGTGGGCGGGATTCGGTGTGGAGCGAACGCCGGAAAATTATGAAATGATCCGCCCTTATCTGATCTCCGGCACCGCCTGCATGCGTTATTTCTTATTACTGGCAGCGATCTGTATCCCCTTCATTGTATGGGCTTACCGGAAACAGGAGGACTGAGAAAACAATGATCAGCATCATTCTTACGGAATTCGAAAAAATCAAACGGTATGAATTGCTGTGGATCGGTTACGCGGCCATGCTGCTTTCCGGGCTGTTCTCGCTGTTCCAAATAACCGCCGGCAACGATCCGGGGCAACCACTTTATCAGAATTTAGTGAACAGCGTGATTTGGAATAATTACAGCCTATTTCTGCCTTTTGTGATTACGCTGATCGGCGGCAGCCTGATTAGTCGGGAGTATACGGATCAGACGCTGAAAACCATCCTGCCCATCCCGATCTCTTTCCGCAAATTGCTGGCGGGAAAACTGATCACGCTGGGGATCATCAGCGCAGTGGCCGGCGTGTTCAGCTTTTTATGCACGACAGTGCTGTGGCTGGCCTTTTTTCATGAAGGTGTCGTTTTTTCGGATCTGCTGAAAGCGCTGCTGCAAATCAGCGGGATGAGCCTGTTCAATTTTGTCGCGGTGCTGCCGATCATCCTGCTGTTCAGCCGGAAGCCGAATGCGTTTTTCGCCGGCGCCGGGCTGGCCTTTGTCTATGGATTTTGCGGGATTTTTGTCGCAGGGCGGAACCTGGCGGACTATTATCCGGTGACAGCCGGGCTGGGCATCATCGGATTCAGCGGAGATACGGGCAGCAAAGTCATCTCTTATAACCCGTTGATGGGGTGGTTGGTCTTGGCTGCCGTGCTGGTAATTTCTGTTGTGATACTTCTGCTGACAAAATACGATCCGGATGGAAGCCAGCCAAAGCAAAAGAATATGAAGAAAAACGGACATTGACGCTTCGTCTCTCCAAAGATCATAGTTTCTTGGGGAGTAATTATTGAGGAAGTCCCAACGATAAAAAGCCAAAGCCAGGGATCCGAAATACGAAAAGGTATCTTGCTTCCTGATATGGTAAAAGATTTTATTGTTGAGTTTTTCGGCTACGCTGGAAAACTCAACAATAAATTAACTTTTTATGTAATCAAATTTCGAATTTTCTATCACCCGTCCATTATTTTCTCTCACACGGAACGACCGTTCTTTTTATTGGTTTGCACCTATTACATTTATTAAACTGAAACGCCGGCCCGTTTGATAACCGGTGTTTCAACATTGAAGAAAAGCTTTTGTCGCTTTGTT
>CALAEB010000336.1 GCA_937890875.1 uncultured Anaerolineaceae bacterium
GTGCTCTGATTTCGTCGGAACCCTTTTGACACTGGAAGCGAAATTGAGTCAAAAATGGGAGCGCGTCAAGCTGACGCGCTCCCATTTTTGACTTTCTCAATCATCTCACGCAGACGTCGGGTCGTCTGCGTGAATTCCAGCGTATCCCGTAATTGCCCGGTTCTGGGGCGTTCGAACGGGATGTCCAGCTGTTCGACAACTTTTCCGGGACGGTCCTGAAAGATCAGAATCCGGTCGGCCAACAGAACCGCTTCGGAAATCGAGTGGGTCACCATCAGCACGGTTGTATGAACCTCTTCCCAGGTTGCCATCAGTTCCAAAGACATCTGTTCACGGGTCAGCGCATCCAGTGCACCGAAAGGTTCATCCAGCAGCAGGAGCTCCGGTTTTTGGATCAGCGCGCGGGCAATGGCGACCCGTTGCGCCATTCCTCCGGACAGGTTTTTCGGCCATTCATTCTCAAACCCCCCCAGCCCCACTTTTTCCACCCACGCCCCCGCTTCGTTCAGCGCGGCAGTTTTATCCGCCCCCTGAATTTGAAGTGGCAGCGCGATATTCTGGATAACGGTGTACCAGGGCAGCAGATTATAGTTTTGAAAGACGATTGCCCGTTTGAGCGAATCCTCGTTTTGCATCTCGATAGTTCCCGAAGTGGGCTCCAGCACATTCGCCAGGATTCGCAGCAGGGTGCTTTTTCCGGAACCGGACGGCCCGATCAGACAGGCAAATTCATGTGCGTGCAGTTCCAGATTAATGCCGTCCAATACCTCCAGGTCTCCGTCATCCGCGGGAAAGCGCATCGATAAGTCCCGAATGGTTAATAAAGGCGCTTCCAATCAGTCCGTCCCTACTTTTTCGGCAATTTCATTGGTAAACGCGGGATCGACCGGAAGGTCTTCTTTTAATAATCCCATTTTTATCATGACATCCGCCATATTCTGCCAGGCCTCCGGATCAGAAAATCCTGCCGGAAGGTCCTTCTCCCCCTTATACAGACGGATGGACTCCAACAATACATTTTTCTGCAGGTCCTGGTTTTCGGCCTCTTTGAGGTTATCAACGTATTTCAGGCAGATCTCATAAGCTTCATCCGGATTCTCCTGAGTCCAGCGCAGTCCGCGCAGAAAAGCGCGCACCATCCTTTCGACCAGTTCCGGATTTTCCTTCAGCGTTTTTTCGTTGGTGACCAACCCGTTGCCGACCATCGAGAGGTTATCCGCTACGGAGATCAGGTTAACTTCATACCCCTCTGCTTTTAACTGTACGGGTTCATTCGCCACATAGATGACCGCCGCATCGATTTTTTTCGAAACCAGCATTTCAACCTGCGAATAGCCGACAGTTTCCAGCCGGATATCGGCGTCAGTCATGCCGGCATGCTGCAGCAGTGCTTCCAGACCAATATAGGAAGCGCCGCTTAATACCGGCGTCCCGACGCTTTTGCCGCGCAGATCCGGCATTGTTTCAATTTCTGCCGCTTTCAGGGAGACGATCCCGACCGGATATTGTTGGTACCAGCCTGAAATGTAGACGAGCGGCAGCCCCTGGTTTCTGCCCAGCAGGACCTGTTCACCGGAGCAGACACCGAAAGGAATTTTCCCCGCTCCTACCAGCGCAACCGTATCGGTTTCCTGGCTGTGGTCCAGCGTCAGTTCGATATTTTCTTCGGCAAAAAAGCCTTTTTCCAATGCCACATAGAGCGGAGCGAACTGTACGTTCGAGACGAATCCGACCGGCAATGAAAAACTGTCGACCGTTTTTTCTTCCGGTTTTCCGGAACATCCGGCAAGCAGTGTTGCCGCAAGCAGACATCCTGTCAGAAGAAATGCCCATTTTTTTCTCATATTTTCCTCCAAAAGCATAACTTTATGCGTTCCTTTATACGAAGAGCCGGCCGGTATTCAGCCGCTGCCAGACGCGGATCCTTGTCCGCTTGCCCGTTTTTAAAATTGTGAGCAACGCTCCGCAGTCTATTCTTTCCGCTGCCACTTCAGCAGTCTGCGTTCGATCAACACGATCGCAAGATAAAGCAAAAGCGCGATCAGCATCAGCATAAAAACAGCCACAAAAACCATTGCCGTATCATATTGCCCGCGGGCCGTGTTAATCAGATATCCAAGTCCCGCGTCCGCACCGGTCAGCTCACCGACCACCGCTCCGATGACCGAAAGCGTCGCACTGATCCGCAAGCCGCCGAAAATCACCGAGAGTGCCCCGGGAAGCTCCAAATATCTGAAAACTGCGCGCGGACTTGCCTGCATTGAAGTCATCAGGTCCCGTAAATTGAGTGGGATTTCTTTCAGACCGAGAATCACGTTAATTTGGATCGGGAAGAAGACGACAATGCTGCAGATGATCACTTTTGGCGCGATCCCGGAGCCGAACCAGATCGCCAGCAGCGGCGCAATCGCAGCCATCGGGATTGCCTGCCCTGCGATAATATAAGGTGTCAGGACTTTTTCAATTAACGGATGATGCGCCAGAAAATATCCGGTCAGCATGGCAAGGGAAGCGCCGAGCAGCAGACCGAGAATAACTTCGATAAACGTGACCCATGTGTGCCGGATCAAAATTCCCGAGCGAAGGGAAGAAAAAAAGCGAAGCAGGATCTTTGAAGGGGCAGGGAGAATAAAATCGGGGTAGTTAGAGACGCGGACCAAAATCTCAATCAGAATCAATCCGCAGAGGATTGAGAGCGGCGGGAGAAAATCCCATGAGAAGCGTTTTTTCTTTTTGTGCTGTATCGACATAAAAAAGCCCTATAGTTCAGGGCTTTTTAATAACCGAAGGAAAGGTCATTTTCTTTCTTCCGTCCGGACTATACCGTCGATCCCAGAATTCCACTGGGTCAGCTTTCGCTCGTGGATTTTTACCACCGATCGGGAATTGGCCTGCTGGCCTCACCCTGCCCTGAAAGATTTATCTCTTTTATTCTACTGCCTGCTTCGGCGATTCGTCAATACCGTAAATTTGGAATCATGCTTGGAATATGAAGTCCCGATTCAAATCAAGCGGGGGAAAAGTAACAAAATGATCATTCCGTTTGGTCAGGTTCCGAACTGCGGATCGGGAATTCGAAATACGGGATTTCGGCCAGCGGGCTTCCAATGAAACATGCAATGACAATAAAAAAGCACGCATTTTTCCTTGCTTTTTCTTTAATCGATCGGGAGGTACATGATATGCATATCCGAATATTCATTATTTTGTAAACGGTAGCCGTTGGGAACGGTGCCAATGATCTTAAAACCAATTTTCTGATAAGTATGAATGGCTGCCAGGTTCTCCACAACGACTGCATTGAACTGCATTCCTCTGAAGCCCAATTCTTTTGCCTGTTGGATTGATTTTCTTACCAGCGGCTCCGCTAATTTTTTGCCGCGAAACTCTTTGGAAATTGCGAAACTGGCGTTTGCCACGTGACTGCACCTGCCAATATTGTTGGGATGCAAAATATAGTAACCGGCCACTTCATTATCGGCTAAAATACACGTAACTGCGGATTGCTCTTCCAGCATATTTTCAAATTCGTCTGTCTCATAGCATTTTTCTCCGGGGAAGGCGTTACTGTTCACTAAAATATCATTCCAGATTTCTTTTAATAACGCTACATCTTCTTTTTGATAAGCGCGAAAGGTTAAATTCATGTCTGTTCTCCTTTGTTTGGTTTATCCGTAAATTATGATTACCGATTCTCTGGGATCGGCATTTTCCGTTCTTTCTGACATCAGCGTAAAACATGGCAGGAATTCAAAATTTTGGATTCTCAACTCGGATGATAATTTATCGGTCTCAATTGAAGAAAAGAAGGCCGGTTAAACCGTATCAGCGGATTTTTTGTTTAACACAGAAAATCCGATTGCGAGGAGGAACAGCACGGCACTGAACAACTCCGACGCTGCCTGCGCCTTCGTTTTCTGATACCAGACTTCGATGGTGCCATGCCGGACGTCCGGATCGATTTCGACTGTGGTAAATCCATGCGGCCCCTGGTAAACCGCCAAATTCTGTTCAACGGATTCGCCGGTAAAAAGTTTTGACTGATAACCCGTATAGTACAGCAGCGGGATCTCAACCATGATTTTTTCCGCATGCGCTGCCTGAATCTCAAAATCGACCGAAAAGCAAAGTCCGTCCCGGTCAAAATCAAACGTGATGAAATCCGGGACGGAAGCGATCACTGTGTTTTTGTTTTTGTCCGTGAATTCGCCATCCGCCCGGAGCGGGAGCCATTCGGCTCCGGAAATCCGGTTGTTTTCAAGGCGAAATTCCTCGGATGGATAAATATCATGACGGATCACGTCCATGAACAGCGGCAGTGAACCGGCCAGGCAAATGATCAATGTCGACAGGACAACAACCTGCTTTTTCTTTCGGAATAAGGATGCCCAAAGAAAGCCGGCTGCCGCAGAAAAACAGCACATCGGGATCATCAATGAGCGCCAGGGAAATTGAATCCGGTTATACAGCCAGGGAAATTGTTCCCAAGGGAAAATGTCGGTGCTCGCGATCAGGAAAATGGATCCGGTCACGATCAGAACTGCCGAAAACCGGTAAATCCCGTCCTGCATTTTATTCTTTTTCCCGAATAAAAGAAATAATAACGGAATCAG
>CALAEB010000337.1 GCA_937890875.1 uncultured Anaerolineaceae bacterium
GTCCATTTTGACGCGCCGTCAACTTCGGCCGCTTCATTGTAGGAGCGGGGAATATTGTTCATTCCGGCGACAAACAAGAGTGTCACAAAGCCGAGCGATTGCCATGCCCCGGTCACTGCCAGGCAAGGCAGGGCGAACTTTGGATCGTTCAGCCATTGCGGGATCATCTCCCGAGCCATGCCCAGCCGGGTGAGCAGGTGCTGCAGCGGCCCAATCTGAGGATTATAAATATAGGACCAGACAATCGCGATCACGGAAATGGAAGTTATCGATGGGATGAAATAGATGGATTGGAAAAGACCTTTGAACTTTTTGATTCCTGAGAGGACCCTTGCCAGCACCAGCCCGCTGGTCATGCTCAGCGGGATATAGATGACGGTATATTCCAGCGTGCGCAGCAGGGATTTCCAGAAATCACTGCTTTTCGCGAAAATCCGCGCAAAATTATCCAACCCGACATAGGTCTGATCGGGACTGATCATATCCCAATCAAAAAAACTCAGACGGAGCGCGTAAAGCGAGGGGTAGTAGACAAAAACCAGCGCAATCGCCAGCGCGGGAGAAAGGATAATAAAGGCGATCACGGTCTGGCGCAGTTTTTTTGTGACGGAGTTTTTCATACTTCTAGAATCTTTTTTTCTGATGATATTCGCACATGGTTTCGTAAGAATCGCCGGCGATATCGGTGAAAACTCCCATGGTCGCCGGCCCAAGATATGGGTCGTTCCCATGGCAATCGCTGCCCGCCGTAGAAAGCAAGTTATATTCTCTGCAAAGCCCGGTGTAGAAAAGCGTCTCCTCCGGCGTATGGACCGGCGTTCCGGTTTCTATCCCATCCAGCCCCCAGCTCACATACGCACGGATATGCGTTTCGTCATGCAGAAGAAACCCCAGCGTCTGCATCAGCGCATCATTGCGCCCGCCGGGATGGGCGAGAACGGCGATTCCGCCCGCCGTGTGAAGCAGTTCAATCGCGGAACGGACGTCCCAGGGTGAAAAATCCGCATAGCTCATCCCCAAAGTTTCTTCCGCGTCCTGAAAGGCTGCCAGGCTTTTCTTTGAATCGTTCCCAAACAGGTCTGAGGCCGCTTTTCTGATAAAACTCATTGAATAAAATGTATGCAGCGAATCCGATTTCAAATCTTCCAGCGTGATATCGCAGCGGTATCGGTTCCGATAATGCGCGGTGAGCTTTTCGGTAACGGCGATATCATGCTCCTGCACGCTGGAAATATGGCGCTGAACCCCGCTGTCCTCCGGATCAATAAAATATCCCAACAAGTGAACGACCTTGTTCTGATGCCGCAGAGACAGCTCGATGCCCGGAATATACGGCATTTCCTGACAATGCCGGCGGGCAAGGGCTACCTGTTCTTTTGAGATGAAATCATGGTCTGTAATGGTTGCGGCATCCAGACCGCTCGAACGGATCATCGCAATTCTTTCTTCGATGGTTACGTTCCCGTCGGAACAATCGGTATGGCAGTGAGCGTCAATCCGCATAAGTACTTCTTTCCTGATAATCCGGGAATCTGACGGACTGTCAGATTCCCGGATGCTGACAAAGGTAATTCGTTCTGTTCTTATTTGAACAGTGCTTCGATCTGAGCGTTGGCGTCCGTCAGGGCCTCTTTCGCAGTCTGTTGTCCAAGCAGGGCAGCTTCAATTCCCTGCAGGATGATTTCTTTAATCCTCAGCACGTGCCGGCTCGGCCATTGTGTGGGCGGAACCACATTGTTGATCGAGCTCACCGCCAGTTTGTAGTTATCAAAACCGTCAATAAACGCGCTCATTTCATCCAGGGAAGATGTTCTGGTCGGCAGATAGCCTGAATTGATCGCCCATTCGGCGATCGCATCCGGTCTGGTCAGATATTTAATGAACGCCGCCGCCGCTTCCCGCTCAGCATCGCTGTTGCCCATCAGGTACAGCGAATTGCCGCCTGCAGGGCTCTTGAAGATTTGCCCTTCTCCGGCAGGGAAGGTCATCGCCTTCACGGCCGGCAGGGTGTCATGATAGTATACTGTGCCGTAACTTGAAACGGCGAACATTGCCACCTGTTCCGCGCCAAAGGTCTGCAGCGTCTGCATAAAGTCGGCGTTGTAAAGGATGGACCCGTCCGCGGTGCCGCTGCTCCAATCCGAAAGGATTTTCACCGCTTCCGGCGAATTCAGGTTCGACGAGCCGTCACTGTTCATCAGCTCCGCGCCGCTCGAGCGCACAGCCGTTTCGAAAATCCAGGGATCATCCAGGGCGAAGGTCAGGCCGTAAACGCCGGTCTCTGTCTGGATCTGTTTGGCTGCCGCGATGAGTTCATCCCAGGTCGTCGGAGGTTCATTCGGATCCAGCCCGGCTTTTTCAAAGATGCCGGGGTGATAAAACACTTCAGCGACCGACAAAGCCAGCGGGATGCCGTAAACTTTGCCGTCAAACGTGGTCACGTCGAGCAAAGCGGGGAAGAAATCACTCAGGAATTCATCCGCGCCGTCACCGAGATAATCAGTGATCGGAGCAGCAATTCCGCTCCCAACGATGTAATCATCATAACCGAAACCGATTGCCGCAACCGACGGCAGTTCTTTTGCGGCCGCACCGCGCTGGATGCCTTCAATAATTGCTGCGTAATCCTGATAGGATTGCCCTGTTACCGTAATCCCGGGGTTCTCCTGATTGAACGCCGCGATCTTTTCAGTGAGAAAATCGCCTGTCCAGGAACCCTCGCCATAAGGATACCAGAAAGAGACGGTTACCGGATCCTGCGTGGACTGAGCCTGACCGGGCTGGTAGCCGGCCAGACAAATACTCAGCGTGAGAAGACATATTACAAACTGCTTGTTGATTTTCATAATTTCCTTTCATTCCTATAGCAAAAAAAGACACACTTCCACTTAAGGGGTACCTCTGAGGCATTGTCATTATAGGTATGGCGGAGAAGGAAGTCAATCAAATTTTCGTAAAATTCTTGAAAAACCACGCGTCATTGTTCGTAATCTTATAAAAAAGTGTGATTTATGTTCGTTTTTAAACGCTTCGGAGAAAATAGGATAAAGTACGCAAATTTAAACTACAGAATCCCGTCCAACAGGAAAATGTCGGACGGGATTCTGCCATTGCGCCCCCAGAGGAATTCGAATCCCCAACCTTTTGCTCCGCAAGCAAACGCTCTGTCCAATTGAGCTATGAGGGCAATATCAGATAAAAGGCTGTATTAATATACACCTTCCCCCCGTAAACGTCAAGATGTGCAGGAACAAGGAATTCAAAAATCGGGAAAGAAAGGTGCGCTGTCGTTTGATTGCGCCTGCGTTTTGGAAATTTGATAGGACAACACTCCGGGATGAAAAATAAAATATGCGCACAGAACAACGTTGCCTGATGCAAATTGAAAGCAGACTGTCAAAATGGCAGCCTGCTTTCTGGGTAAAACGGAACTATTATTTGGAGATGAAATCGACCATCGCCTGCGGGATATAGAAGTGTGTCCCGTTGTAGACGGTCACGCCATTGAAGGAGTTAACAGTTTCGCCTTCGAGAACAATGTTCTTGTTGACGGGAATTGTATAAGTACTATTGGCTGCGGTGACTTCGAGAACCGGGTTGAATTCGTCTTCAACATTGATGTTGACGGTCATTCCGGCTTCGGTCAGCTTGGTTTCGGGGACGAACAGCGCAGCGGTGACTTCGTCCATGTCATATCCGAAAGCCTTCGCAGTATACTGCGACAGTTGATTGTTGTCGATCAAACCGGTTACGATGTTTTCAAAGGAAGGCGCGTAGATATAGTACGCAACATCTTCACCGGTATGGCCGGTGGTGGAGTAACCGATCAGAGAGCGTTCTGAGACGACACGGGCCAGGCGAGGGCTTCAGTGCCTTCTTCAGCGTCTTTCATAGAAGCGATTTCTTCTTCAGTCGCGTCTTCGATGCCCAGCGTGGCAAAGATTTCTGCCAGGTTGGAGCGGTCTTCATTGATCATGCTCAGGGCTTTTTCCTCAGTGACGGTCGCTTTGCGGATATATTTTACGAATTCTTCCACCGGAATTGTCGAGTAGTTGCCGGAGGTGGCTTCATTGCCGATGGTGATACCGCTGTTGCCATGGTCGGTGGCGGCGATCACGACCGTGTTGCCATCCGCTTTGGCAAAATCCAGCGCTACGCCGACCGCGTCGTCGAAGGCTTTGATTTCAGAGACGATGCCGACGGTGTCATTGGCGTGAGCAGCCCAGTCAACCTGGGAACCTTCGACGAACAGGAAGAACCCGTTTTCGTCTTTGGACAGGATATCGATAGCCTTCTGGGTCATTTCGGCCAGTGACGGCTCTTCAGCCGGTTTATCCATATCACGTTTCATGGCTTTTTCAGCGAAACCGCCCCAAATTTTGTCGGTGGCGGATGCAAGCATTTCTTCCCGGGTGGTCACGATTTCATAACCCATACTTTCCAAAACAGGGATCATGTCTTCGCCGTCGATGCGATATTTGCTGGTAATTTTTTTTCTCTTCGGAAGTATCCAGCCCAAGATAACCTAAACCGCCGCCGAACACAACGTCAATCCCCTGGTAAACCTGCTGTTCGCCGATGTTGGTGTACTCGTTGCGGTGGACAGCGTGCGCGGA
>CALAEB010000338.1 GCA_937890875.1 uncultured Anaerolineaceae bacterium
CAATCACGCGCATGCCAAATCCCCGGCAGATATTGATAAACACCTGTCCGATTTTCCCTGTACCGATGACGCCGGCGGTTTTCCCATGCAGATCGAATCCGGTCAATCCGTTTAAGTTGAAGTTATAATCGCGTGTCCGCAGATAAGCCCGATGCGTTTTCCGGTTCAGCGTCAGCAGCAAAGCCATCGCATGCTCCGCGACGGCATAGGGAGAATATCCCGGCACGTTGACGATCACCATCTTCTGATCATACGCCACTTTAAAATCGACGTTATTATATCCGGTACAACGCATGGCAATGATTTCGACACCTTCCTGCGCCAGCGCTGTAATCGCCGCCGCGTCGATCTGATCGTTGACAAATGCAACCACAGCCTTACATCCTCTGGCTAATTTGGCGGAATCTTCATTTAATTTATTTTCAAAATATTTAATCCGATACATCCCCGGATTCAACCGGTCAAACCAAACTTTGTCATAGGGTCTTGTATCATAAAAAGCAATATTGATCATAGAAAGGACCTCTCCTGTAAATTCTTAACGTTTTTTCAGAATCGTCAATCTTACGACATATACAGGACAGCAAGCATTCTTCCAATTCCGCTATAAAATCTCAGGGCGAATCGCTCCAATCGGGCAGCTTTCAACAGCTTCATTTACCGGACCGCACAGCTCCGGCAGACAGGGCTGATAAGCCTCAGCCAGCCCATTCGTACCCATCCGAAAACAATCCGGACAAATTTTTACACAGAGACTGCATCCGATGCAAAGCGTCTGGTCAACATTTACATTCATCAGGATCACGCCGTCTTTTTCGGAAACACCACGATCAGCAGCATTTTGAACCGTTCCGGGGCATAAACTGCATGCGGATGGCCTGCCGGCATTAAAATAGATTCACCCGCAAGAAGATGGCTGATTTGATCGTCAATCGTAATTTGCCCCTTCCCGTCCAACAGGACAACCAGCGCGTCACCGCCGGACGCATGCGTGCTGATTTCTTCCCCTTTATCAAAAGCGAACAAAGTCAGGCTGACAGCATCATTCTGTGCCAGCGTTTTACTCACAATCTGCCCCTTCAGATAATCCACCTGATCGGCAAACCGAAGCACTTCTCCGACTGTAATATTCTTGATAATTTTTTCCATATCGAGCCACCTTCCAGTTTTCCATCGATATAAATACAAATCAGTAAACCGGCATTTCAAAATATGATCCGGGTATCAAAAGGGCAAAATTTTCTTTTTCGACAATTTGACTTTTGGCACTTTACCAAATATGATCCGGGTGCCAAAAGGTTTGAACGACCAAGCTTGATAAATTCGACTTTTGATCCGCAAACCAAATATGGCGATCTTTTTATTCGAATTGCCAGTGATAAATGATCGGCCTGGCATTATTGAAAATATTGTACTATACTAAAGGCAAAAAAACGTTGTAATAACAACATAAAGGGACATTGATGGAAAAATATGCCGCATTGCTTTTGAAAATACCGCTTTTCCATGGCATGTCAGAGACGGATATGCTGGCTATTATGCGCTGCTTTTCGGTTCGGGTGAAAAAGTATGCGAAAAATGAGATCATTTATCTGGCCGGCGAAAAAATCGGACGCGTCGGAATCATCCTCAAGGGAAAGGTCAATATTATAAAAGAGGATTATGAAGGAAACCGGTCAATCATTGCCGAATTCAAAGAAGGGAACCTGTTCGGCGAAGCGTTTTCGTTTGCCAATGCGGAGAATCTCACCGTGACGGTTCTATCCGCAGCCGAAAGCGAAATTCTTTTTATCGATGCGAATAAAATATTCACCATTTGTCCCGCTGCCTGCGCGTATCATTCCAGGCTGATCCGGAATATGCTGGAGATCATATCCGCGAAAAATATCCTGCTGAACGAGAAAATTGATGTGCTTTCAAAAAGAACAATCCGCAACAGATTATTAACTTTCCTCCAGTTTCAGGCACAAAAATCCGAGTCTAATCATTTTTCGATCCCTTTTAACCGGCAGGAACTTGCTGATTATCTCTGCGTTGACAGAAGCGCATTATCTTCAGAGCTCAGCAAACTTCAGGTGGAAGGGTTGTTGTCATTTTCGCATAATGAATTCACCCTTCACAGAACGGCGGAGATATTATATTAATTGCTTTTGTGCTCATAAAAAAAGGAATCCAGACCGGATTCCTTTTTTTATTTTTACATCGAATTATCAGCGGACCGCGACCGGGTTTTCGCTGTCA
>CALAEB010000339.1 GCA_937890875.1 uncultured Anaerolineaceae bacterium
CCCAATCCGGCTTTGATCGCGTCCAGCGGCGAGTGGAAAACGCGCGGCACGCCGTTGATTTTCATCTCCCCTTCGTCCGGCTGGCAGATGCCATACAGGATGTTCATTAAAGTTGTCTTTCCGGCGCCGTTTTCGCCGACCAGGGCGCGGATTTCCCCCGCTTCCACGGCGAACGAGATCCGGTCGTTCGCTCTGACCCCGGGAAAACTTTTACTGATATTTTTCAGCTCGATTGCGCAGGACATCGGGCACGCCTCCATCAACTGCGGCAGGGAGGGAACAGAGCGTTTTTTTCCCTCCCTGCCAGGTCAAAAAATTATCCAGCGGTTAATTTGCGAACATGGGGTCTTCGATCACGATCTCCCCATCGGCAATTTTTTGCTGAGCTTCCCGGACAGCCTGAATGACTTCGGGATATTCCATAACGACACAATCCTGATTCAAATCCGGATTTTCGGCCAGCGCGCCGACACCGACGGCACCTTCTTCAACGCCCACCGAGGAATACAGCGCTTCCGGGCTTTCGGTCAGAATTTTGCCGACAGCTTCGATAATGGCCACATCGATATGCTTCAAAAGATTATCGACAATTTTTCCGGGAGCGGCCGAACAGTTATTGACGTCGACACCGTAAGCGTAGAAGTCGTTTTGCGCCGCGGCTTCAAACACGCCGCTGTCACCGCCCGCGGTGGCGGAGAAGATCTGATCCGCACCGGTGCCCAGAATGGCCAGCGCCTGCTCTTTCGCGCGGGCAGGGTCGCCGAATGGATTGTCGCCGCCGACCCAGCGGACTTCTGTCACGATCTCAGGGTTGACATATTGCGCGCCCTGGAAAAATGCGTCGGTGTACCGGTGCAGGAACGGGATGTCCAGCGCGCCGATCGCACCGACATGATTCGTTTTTGTGAGTGAACCGGCGATGACGCCCACCAGAAATGCGGCTTCATGTTCTTTGAAAACTGTGCAGTGAATGTTGGGAAGCTGCTCCGCGACACACTGGTCCGCGATCAGAAAATCCACGTCCGGGTTTTCGGAAGCGACCTGCGGGACGATGTCTTCCCATTCTGTTCCGAGCACATAGATGATATTTGCGCCGCTGTTGACGGCCGCGCGGATATTCTCTTCCCGGTTCGTCGGGTCGTTCTCGCTTTGATAGGTGTCCGTTTGAACACCGTACTCCGCTTCCAGAACCGCAAGCGCGTTCTGCCCGAGAATATGGAACTGGTTCGTCCCCAACGGTTTTGAAGTCACATAAATAACCAGCTGGTCGGAGTAGGTTCCTTCGTCCTGAGCGGCGACGGACAGGGATGCCGTCAACAATGCTGCAACAATAAACAAGCAAAACAAATATTTTTTCATAATTTTTTTTCCTTCTTTTCTTGAGAATACCGAAAACGCCTTTACGGCGAATCATGTTTCAACGGAACCCCCGGTTCCTTTCGGAATTTTCCAATCTTCTTTTCCGTTTTTCCCGCTTCATTTTGCGGAAAAGGCATCGCTGAACGCAGGTTTCTCTTTTTATTCGAAAGAATTCCCCAAATTTCACATTCCCGTTTTCGTTTGGGAAAAATCCAAACCCTGAGGAATCGATTCCTACAGATATGCCTGATCCAGGGCATGCTGCGCCGGGCTGTCAAAATCTTCCGGGATTAATTCGATCGTCCGTTCGAACAAATGTGCCACCTGATCGCCGAGCGCGGCGATGTTTTCGCTCACTTCGGTGCCGGTTAATTCTCCTGCCATTCCCGCCGCATAATTGGAAACGATTGCCACGGAAGCGTAGCTGATGGCAAGTTCGCGTGCCAGGACACATTCCGGAAAGCCGGTTTGCCCGACCAGATTCCCGCCCAGCATCCGCACCATGTTGATTTCCGCGCGGTTTTCAAAACGGGGGCCGTTGAAACAGCTGTAGACGCCTCCGCGCCGGATGTCGAACCCCAGTTCGTCCGCCGCCTTGCGGATATATTTCTTTGTTTCTTCACAATAAGGATCGGTCACGTCGACATGCGCCAGTTTATTCTCGAGCGGGTAAAAAGTATATTTGCGCCCGTAGGTGAAATCGAGGAATTGCTCCAGAAAGATGAAAGTCTGCGGCTTCCAGTCGATATTGAGGGAGCCGCTGACCGCGGTCGCCAGAATGATTTTGGCACCCTTGAGATGCATTGCGTAAATATTCGCGCGGTAATTAATGTCGCTCGGCGCGATGGTGTGTTTCTTCCCATGCCGGGCGATAAACGTGATGTCTTTGCCGGCCAGGTGCCCATTTTCGACTTCAACCGGTCCGAAAGGAGTTTCGACGGTCTCCCGGGTCGTTTCTTTTAAATTCGGCAGTGTGTAAAAGCCTGTGCCTGTGATTAATCCGATCCTCATATTTATCTTCTCCTGTTTCCAGCCATTCGGACAAATCAGATCCGAATGGAATCTCCCTGTTTCGCACGCTAAAAGCACCGCATTGGTGCATCCGGATTTTTCAAGCCACGGATCCCTGTTCAAGCGCGCTTCGCTTTTTTCCTGTTTTATCCTGACCGGATGGCCTATTCTTTCATTAATTTTCTGAAATTCTCGTCAAACGGCGGATAAACGATCCCTTTTTCGGTGATAAAGGCGGTGATCAACTCGTGCGGGGTCACATCAAAGGCATAGTTCACCACATTGGCGTCCGGCATGGTGACGTAGGTCCCGTTGACCATGCGGACTTCGTCCGGATCGCGGTTTTCGATTTCAATTTCTTCCCCGCCGGCAATATCCATATCAATCGTGGAGGTCGGTGAGACCGCATAGAAGGGAACCTCGAAATGTTTCGCCAGGATCGCCAGCCCGTATACCCCGATTTTTGCGGCGGTGTCGCCGTTGGCCGCCACTCTGTCCACTCCGATCATCACCATGTCGGTTTTCTTTTGGGCGAACATCGCCGCCGCATGGTTATCCGTGATCAGCGTGTACGGGACGCCGGCGTTGGCCAGTTCCCAGGCGTTCAGCTTCGCACCCTGAAAACGCGGGCGGGTCTCATCCGTGATCACATGGATCTTTTTCCCTTGCTTATGGGCATAGATTACCGGGGCCATCGCGGTACCCAGATCAACCGCGCATAAAGGACCGCAGTTGCAGTGTGTGTGAATGGTAGCGCCGTCGAAAATGATTTCGTTCCCGTATTCGGCCAATTTCTGATTGATGGACACGTCTTCATCCGCCATCCGCTGCGCTTCCGCCAGCATGAGTTCCGGCAAATTTTCCTTATCCAGGTGCGCCTCGGCGAACGTGATCATGTGGTTCAGCGCCCAGAACAGGTTGACCGCTGTCGGGCGGGTGCTCCCGAGCAATTTTTGGGCTTTTTTCAGATCGGCCAGCAATTCCGTCGTGCTGGTCGCCGCCGATTGTTCCGCGGCAATCGCCATTCCGAAAGCGGCGGTGACGCCGATTGCCGGCGCGCCGCGCACTTCCATCTTTTGAATCGCTTCCGCGATCCGTTGCAAATCATCCGTTTTGATGAGCCGGAATTCATGCGGCAGCGCTGTCTGGTCGATCAGCACGATTTTTCCGTATTCATAGGTGACTGTTCTCATTTATGAAAATTCTCCTGATAGGTTGGGTTTTCGATTTCCTGCAACAAACGATACCGGCTCACTTTGATGGACAGGGTTTTCATGTTGAAATAATCTGATGACATGATGGTTAAATTCCCGTTCTGGTTATATTCTCTCCGTACCATTTTAAAAATCGGTTCGGAGGGTGGAACTTCCAGTTTCCGGGCAATGTCGTCCTCGGGGAAGACAATCTCAATTTCATCTTCAAAATAGGTCACGGCTTCACCGCAATATTCTTCCAGAAAGGTGAGCAGCGACTCATTGTGTTTGTGGATCTGGATCTCGTCCGGGGATTGGATGCGGTCTGTAACGATATAGGATATGGAAATTGCGAACGGCTTGCCATCCGCGGTCCGGGTACGCTGTACGCAAATGAATTCTCTGTCTCCATCCGAAAAATCTGTAAACTCGGGCGGCAGTTTCCGCCATTCCGTGATCGTTTCGGAGGTTCCCGGCGTTTGAGCAGTACAGACCCTAATTTGCAGAACATCCCGATC
>CALAEB010000340.1 GCA_937890875.1 uncultured Anaerolineaceae bacterium
GAACCCTCACAAACAGAGTCAGAGTCTGTCGTGCTACCTTTACACAATTCCGCATCATTCACCTTAAAACAGCAATATCTATTATACCAAATTTTACGCATTTGTCAATCATTTTTTCGAATAATTTGAGAAATCCGACCTAAACCTCAGCGCATCGGTTTGAAGCTGAAAGGGTTTCCATTCCGACTCAGTCAGACCATATAGCGAATGGAGGATGAGCCGAACCGCTTTTCAATTTCGAATCTTAAAAATTCTTCCGCTTCTGCCCGGATCTGGGGGCGATAACAGTATTTGCCCCGTCCCCGCCCCGTCATCCGTTCGCGGTCAAACAGGCCGGGAGCATTGGGAAATGCCTCCGCGTTGATGGCACGGTGAAGATAGCTGTAGGTCATGAAAATCACTTCAATTCCAAGTTCCCGTTTCACTTGCATGGAAAGCGTTGCTTCCAGAATATCCAATAGCTCCAGGTATTGCCGCTTCCAGCTTTCCGTCAGGATGACGGGAGCAATCAGCAGGCCGGTCCGGTATCCCGCACCGGCCATTTGATTCAGCGCGTCGATTCTGCGCTCCAGCGGAGAAGTGCCCAGCTCAACTTTTTGAATGATTTCCGGAGGATTCATACTCATGCGGAATATCACCCGTCCGCGATGTCGGAGGTTCAGCAGCGGCTGGACCATGTTGAATTTTGTCGGGAATGTAAGAAATCCTTTTTCCTGCTCGGCAAAGCGTTCGATGGTCCACTCCAGATTGTGTGTGATGGTGTTTTCCAGGACCAGGTCGCTGTTGCTGCCAATTTCAAAGGTCAGGTCGGCCTGTGCCCGCATCGAGGTTCTTTTCAGCTTTTCCAGCATCTCTTCACGGTTGACAAAAAGCCGCAGATAAGAGCATTTGTTGTAGTGGCAGATCAGATAGCAGTACAGGCACATGGCGCTGCAGCCGGAGGACGTGTAGGGGACGAGAAAATCAGAGATCTTGGCATTCGGGACGTAGCGGTGCGTTTTCCGCACCCCGACGATCAGAAGCCGTTTTAGCGCGGGAAAGGCGGAGTTTGGCTGGGTTCGAAGTTCATCGATCTTGTTATGATTCTGAATTGGCACCCACGGTACTTTCCTATATTTTTCTGTCAGGGTTTTCCCCAGGGGATAGGAAAGCGCAGCCGGTTCATAATAAACTTTTTCCGGGAACAACGGCACCGCCCCTTTCTTTCCATTTTAGTATGGTTGAAAAGCAGCGGTTTATAACCGGCTTGAGCTTTACAGCGGCTCCGGATCCTGATAAACTGGGAAAGAACCAAATGGGGAAAGGAAGCTTTTGTGAATGGAACCGGCGAAGGATGAAGCAATGAAAGAGGCAATCTTAAAGGCTGCGCGGGAGGAAACGGAGTGCGCCGGGCTGACCTGTTCCGGTCAGTCTGCGGCCGGAGCTGCTTTTTCCGGCGTAGATTTCCGCCGCTGCCGGTTTGAAACCTGCAGGTTCGGGGATTGCCGGGCGGAAAAGCTGTCTTTTATCGATGTGATCTTTGAGTCCTGTGATTTTTCCAACGCGGCGTTTCCGGACAGCCTGTTCCGCCGCGCCGAGTTTCAAAACTGCAAGCTGATCGGCACCGATTTTTCCCGCTCTCTGTGGGAACATGCAACTTTCCGAAACTGCGTGGCGGACTGGCTCAGTCTGGCGGACTCAAAAATCAAATACACCTTGTTTGACGGCTGCGGACTGGGTCATGCCAGTTTTCAGGAGTGCACCCTGAAAGAGGTCAAATTTTTGAAC
>CALAEB010000341.1 GCA_937890875.1 uncultured Anaerolineaceae bacterium
ATTTCGTTCCTGGACCTGATTCAGGAAGGCAACATCGGATTGCTGCGCGCAGTCACGAAATTTGACCCGCGGCGCGGCTTTAAATTTAGCACATACTCAACATGGTGGATCCGGCAGGCGATCAGCCGGTATATCGCCGAACAGGGCCGGCTGATCCGCATCCCCGCGCACATGTTTGATTCCGTTTCCAAATTATTGAAAATCCAGCGAAGCCTGATCCAAAAATTGGGCAGAAATCCGACGCTGGAGGAATTAGCGGTGGAGTCCCAGTTTTTAACCCCGGAAGACGCGGCGGAAATTACAAAACTCAGGGCCAACAAGGAAACGCCCGATCCCGACCTGTATAAACGCGTGCAGGCGGCAACCAGCAAAGTTCAAAAACTGCTCCAGTCAGCGGAGGAACCCATTTCGCTGGAACATCCGGTCGGGGATGAGGACAGCGGACAATTGGGAGATTTTATTGAAGATGAGGACGCGCTTGAACCGATGGACGCCGCCGCCAAGGAGTTGCTGCGGGATCAGGTGCAAAAGACGCTGGATATCCTGACCGACCGCGAACGTCAGGTCCTCGAACTCCGTTTCGGACTGAAAGACGGCGAGGAACGGACGCTGGAAGAAGTCAGCAAAATCTTTGACATCACGCGCGAACGCGTCCGTCAGATCGAGGCCAAAGCGCTGCGCAAACTGCGGCACCCGGTTCGCAGCCGGTTACTCCGGGAGTACTTTTTCTGATGCAAGATTATCTGAAAGACCTGCACCGCATCACGGGCAGCTTCCCGATCGTTGAGCTTTCCGCCCTGACCTATCTGACCGATCCGCAGGGGAACCTGCTGTTAACTCAGGATCCGGCGGACGGTTATTGGCGGCTGCCGGGCGGCGGTATCCACCCGGGAGAAAAAGTCGTCGAATGTTTGCGCAGAACCGTTTTCAACCAAATCGGAATTTATGTTGAGACAGTCATATTTCTCAACCTTTTTTCCGGAAAGGAACAAAACTATATCGACGCTGACGGCGCCCGGATCACACCGATTTACGCGGTCTGTCTGCCGACAAAAATCAGAGGCGTATTAAGGAAGAATTCGGATTCCGGAGCGGAAATCCGCTTCTTTGCCACCTGGAATGTGCCGATCGGGAAGGTATTCCCGCCCATGCTGGGAGCCGTTCAATTCTTCCTCGATAATTTCCCCGGCGGCGTCCCGCTGAAGCCGTTCGATATCGACCGCTTCGCTGAGGAAGATTAGGGCCAGGACCGGGACCTGCCGGAAATCCGGTCAGACGATCGGTAACGACAGTTCAGCCCCGGTCCGGAGTGACAGGGAACTCACCGGCGCGAATTTTGGTTCGAGTGCCAAAATTCGAATTGATCGAAGCAGAAACTGTTGTCCTGTTTTATCCGAAAAGAATGCCCATATTTCGAATTCCTGCGATCCCATTGAAAAACACCGGGCAGAATTCCAATCGCGTTACTGCCTGGAGCGGATCAGCACTGCCAATTGTTCGATGGTATCGAAGGTATCAGCCGTTAATTCATAATCTTCAATATGGACGCCAAAAATTTCTTCAACCACCAGAGCCAGATCGACTAAACTGAAAGAATCGATTAATCCGGAAGAGATCAGCGGTTCATCAACTTCCAACTTCCGCTTTGGCTGACGGAGAATATCATTCTTTATTTTCTCAGTAAGTATTTCAATCGTCTGATTCATCCAATTCCTTTCACCTCGACTGAATTTCAAAAATACGCTGCATCACTTTTTCCAGCATCTGCAGCGCTGTCAGATTCCGGTACGTCCAGGCATAATCAAAAGCCCGCGGATCTGAAAAATCATTTTTATAGAATGTCAGGTGGATGCCATCTTCAACCAATCCATGATTCGGCAGGTCCTGAATCACTGCCCAGAAATTCCAGAGCGGAATATCATATTCCATCGCCAAATCGGCGATATCCTGATTGATTGAGAAATCGCCTTCCACGTTATCCGCCTTGGTCATCAGCACCGGCAGCCGGTTCTGTGACAGGGTCAGTTCAATAATCGCCCGCAGATTCTCTTTAAAAGCCGGCGGGTTGTACCCGTCGTTGGTCCCCAGGGAAATCAGCGCAAAAGCCGGGTTATGGATCCGGTATTCACAAGTGAGCGGGATTTCATCCGCTTCGCAGATTGAATAATCTGTCCAGTAACTCGAAAGGACCGAAGCAGCGGAAAAACCGGGCTTGGCCGCCAGACTGCGCCGGTCAAAGGATCCGCGGAAAAAATGGATCACCGGGTTAAACTGGTCCGCGTATGAGCCCAATGTATAATACCGTTCATCCAGGTCATAATCACTCAGATACCAGGTTGTGCTGGTATCGCAGTCACCGATCTTGGAAAAGGCCGCGGGATTATTCCCGTTCCGGATCCCGGTCAAAAGCACATCCGCCGCAAACTCGGAAAGCTCCGGAATTACCGGAAGTCCCTGCCAGGTCCGGCCAAAATCCGCCGGCGACACCGATTCCTGAGCCTGGGCTTCATTCAGTTGCAAAAAAAAGAGCAGGAGTAACAATAAATACAGAAATATGGAATGAGGAGGTTTGTTTTTTTTCTTCATAAGTCCAAATAAAATCGTTCTTCGATCGCCTTCAAAACGACCGGTTTTACCCTCTCCGCGCCGCCAGGCGTCATGTGAATCGCGCTGTTTGAGAATTCTTCCGCCGGAAGCAAATTCCACAGATCCAGGAGATCCCATTGATTGGTTTCGCAGACCTGGTGCAGGGAATCCCGCCAGGCATCGTAAGCCGCACGCGGATAGTAGAAATTATAGCGGATATCTGAATTCTCGCCCGAACTGATGAGCATCGGTTCGTTGATCAGCAGCAGCGGAATGCCGTCCAGAAGCCAGTGAGCGGCAAAAAGAACATCCCAGCTCATCTCCGAATCAGGATAAATTCCTTCCACACCGTGAAAAGTGTTGTCCGGTTCGTAATCATAGCCCGGACGCGGCGCGTCCGCCGGATAGTCCTGATCGACACCCGTCGCCCCCCACAGAAAGCCATAAAGCTGCAGCCGGATCAGATCCGCCAAATCCCGCCGCTGTCCGAACAGGGTCTTTGAGAAAAAATCATCCGTTTCCGCTTCGGTCTGCGGGACCCAGCCGGACAAGCCGCTACGTGCGGCGACGGACACCATCTCCGGCAGGTTTTCGGAGACCAATACGGTTGAAAACTGTTTGTCCAGCGGGAAGGATTCCATCGTCAGCGGCCAGAGCACCAGATCCGGCTGGTGAGCCAGCCCGCGGTTCAGAAGCAGCAAATCCTTGGATAAAGACAGTGTCGGATAAGCCAGATTATAAATTTCCAGCCGTTTTTTCCCGCTGTTCAGCACAACTTCCTCCCCGTCCAGCAGTCCGGCCAGCGTCTCTTCCGGCCGCAGCAGCGTCCCCCAGGAAGACGAATCACCGATCACCAGCACCCGTAGCGTATCCGCATCCTTCGGGCCGGCTCCGCTGATTTTGTGCGACGCGAACATGGCGTCCAGATTATTCAGGCTGAAATTATACGCAGTCCGCGGGCTTTCCCCAAAAGGCAGCCGTTCACGTCCCGGGAAAAGCCGGTTATACAGCGTCAGCTGCCCCGCCCACTGAAGCGGCTGAAAGATCGAATACAGCCCCAGCAGCAGTCCCAGGATCAGCATTGTTTTCAGGAGTATCCGCACGTTCTTCCGCATAACAGCCTCTTAAAATAACTTCGTCATGAAATGGACGGCACTGTCAAAATCCGGCAGCGCAAACCAAACCCAGCCGATCATCACAAAAAAGATCGTCAGGATGGTGGAAGCGCCGGTATAGAAACGGTGAAGCGGACGGTTCCGCTCGGAGAGTTCAAACAGCAGGCCCTTGGTGCGCCGTTCATATAGCTGATGAATGAACAA
>CALAEB010000342.1 GCA_937890875.1 uncultured Anaerolineaceae bacterium
ACATGTATTTCGGCGTTCAATACGATCCATCCAACGCGATTGTCGCAGGGGACGACCCGATCGAGCTGCTGGGAAAAGTTCTGCCGCGGGTAAAAACGATGCATGCAAGCGACCGGTACTTATTGCCGGGAACAACGCTGAATGAATTAAAAGCTGCGGATGGTACCATCGGATATTTTGACAAATTACAGCACGGTGTCACCGGACAGGGATTGAACGATTATGATCGGATTTTTGACATCCTCTCAAAATCCGGGTATGCGGGCTGGGTCAGCATTGAAGACGGTATCCACGGCATGGAAGAAATGAAAGCCTCAATCGACTTTCTGAAATCAATGCGAGAAAAATATTTTAAATAAATCAATCCAGCGCCAGGGATTCGAAATATGATGGCCGCTGTCGAACAAAAAGAAAGTCTACGGTTCGCTTATTTTTTCCGAAGAAACAAGGGGACCGCAGAGAGGCCTCTCCCAATATTTCGAACTGTTGGTTCAGATTAATAAGGAGTTCGGCTGATGAAAGCTGTTGTTAAATACGATCATAGAGATCAATGTGTTGAAATACGGGATATTCCAGCACCCGAAATCAATGCGGATCAGGTGCTGGTCCGCGTTGCCGCGGTTGGAGTCTGCGGAAGCGATATTCACATGTGGCATGAACACCAGAGCTGGAAAATAAAAATGCCCGTGGTGATGGGGCATGAGTTCTGCGGAACGATCGCCGAAGTCGGAAAAAATGTGAAAGGATTTACGCCGGGTGAACGGGTAGCCGTTGAAACCGCAGCTTATGTCTGCGGCGAATGTATCTTCTGCAAATCGGGAAATTACAATTTGTGTCCCAGTCGGTTAGGCTACGGGAATCTGATTGACGGTGCTATGGCGGAATATGTTGCGGCCCGCCCGCAGATCCTTCACCGGATCCCTGAAAACGTCTCTTTCGAAAAAGCAGCTCTGACCGAACCGGTTTGTGTGGCTAACCGGGCCGTGATCGAGGTTTCAAACATTAAGCCCGGCGATCTGGTCGTCATTCAGGGTGCGGGCGCGATCGGAATCCTCTCAATGCTGATGGCCAAAATTTCTGGAGCTGGAACAATCATTGTCACCGGAACCGGGATTGACCAACACCGGCTGGAAATCGCGAAAAAACTCGGCGCTCACTATACCGTCGATATCCAGGAAGAAAATCCCGCTGAACTGGTCCGGTCGTTAGGTGACGGATATGGTGCGGACCTGGTCGTCGATTGTACAGGCGTAAGCACAGCGCTGCAGCAGGCAATGGAATTAGTCCGGCCACTGGGAGCCATCACAAAAGTGGGCTGGGGTCCGCAGCCGATGAATTTCTCGCTTGATCCGCTTGTCGCGAAAGCCGCCAGGATCCAGGCGTCTTTCAGTCATACGTATGCAACCTGGGAACGATCGCTCACCTTAATGCGCACTGGGTTAATTGATCTCGACCCGATTTTAGGCGGCGTCTACCCGGTCGAGGATTGGAAAACCGCGTTTGAACAGATGGAACGCGGAAATCACATCAAATCAGTGATAAGGATAAATTAAAACATGGAACCGATCATTCAAATTTCGCTGGACTTAACCAATAAAGAAGAAGCACTGGAAGTCGCACAGGCGGCTGTGGACGCCGGCGTGGATTGGCTGGAAGCCGGAACACCGCTGATTTTGGCGGAAGGCCTGCACGGCATTCGGGCGCTGAGGCATCAGTTTCCGGATGTGCCGATCGTCGCGGATTTGAAAACCATGGACGGCGCGGGACTGGAAGCCGAAATGATGTTCCAGGCCGGAGCAAATTTTGTTGTGGTGATGGGGCAGGCACATGACGCTTCGATTATCGAGCAGGTAAAAATGGCGGCAAAATACAGCGGTAAAGTCATGTGCGATGTGATGCTTTGCAGTAACAAGCCAGCCCGCGCAAAACATGCGGAAGAGCTGGGGGTTGATTATATTATCGTTCATACCGGATTTGATGAGCGGAACATGATCGCGGGGCTCAGCCCATTAAACGACCTGCAGCCGATCCTGGATGCCGTGAAAATTCCGGTGCAGGCCGTCGGCGGCCTGAGCATCGATCAGGCTATCCAGACAGTGGAAATGGGCGCAGAGATCGTCGTGTTTGGTGCGCCGTTGGTGATCAGCGGTACCGCATTCAAACCGGCCGATCCCGACTTTGAATCAATCATGCGGACGATCGTCAAAAGAGTAAAAGCGACAAAAGTCGGCGGCAGACATCTGGAATGAATTTGCCTGTCATTGGATCAGGGAATAATATAGCGACATAAGAAAAGGAAGGAAAATTATGCGGGCTTTTGTTTACAAAGGGGCGTATAACATGCCTCTGGAAAACGTTGAACAGCCGATTCCTAAAGAAGATGAGGTTCTGATCGCCGTCCGCTCCGTTGGCATCTGCGGGTCCGATGTTCATGGCTACCGCGGTACGACCGGAAGAAGGAAACCGCCGATCATCATGGGGCATGAATTCAGCGGAACTATTGAATCAACGGGAAAGAGTGTTTCGGACTGGAAACCTGGGGAGCGGGTCGTAGTCAATCCGCTGCTTACCTGCGGCAGATGCGAAAACTGCAAAAACGGACAGCCGAATATCTGTTCGAACCGGCATGGTCTGGGCGTGGACATGAACGGCGCTTATGCAGATTTTGTTTGTGTTCACCAA
>CALAEB010000343.1 GCA_937890875.1 uncultured Anaerolineaceae bacterium
AAAATCCAACAACGATCCATTCTGAAACGCGTACGGCTGAAAAACGCGGAAAGAAAAGGCCAGAGAAAGCAGGAACATGATCAGACCCGCCAGCGGCAATCCGCGCCATGGTTTTGTTGAGCCGGTACGGAGGAGTCTTGCCGGAATCAGAAGACAGGGGAAGAGGACAAAAAAGGCGGAACTGACCTTGCAGGCCATCGCCGCGCCGAGCGACAATCCGGTCAAACCGGCCAGCAGCAAAAAACGGGAGGGACGCTGCTCCTGGAACAGCAACACCAGGAACAGCAGGGATAGCGTGCCGAAAAAGACCGCCGGCAGGTCCACCGTGAAAAAATGGGCTTGCTGGATCGCCGCGACAAAACAGGCATATCCCAGCATCGAGGCAAAAACCGCTTTCCGTTTTTTCCAGAGCAGAGCGCTGATCCCGCCGACACAGCTCAGTGTCAACAAATCAAAACAGGCGTTCAGGAACCGTCCGACCAGCGCCGGCGGCAGGGACGGAAAAAGCTCAGCAGCGATCTTCATGAACAACAGCGGAAGTGTCCCGTAAACATAGAATCCGAAACCTTGTTGTTCCGGATTAAACGGCGAGCGTTGTGGGTCCAGCCATTCCTGAACGGAAGCCGGGATGCGCAGGCTTTCCGTCACCTGGAGCAGAAAACGCTCGTCCGGGTTCAACAGGTGCAGATCATCCCAGTTCAATCCATAAAAGCGAAATGCGCAGGCGATCAGGAATGGAACCAACCAACAGAAAAAATAAAGTCGTTTTCGCATTCTGCAATTTACCGGCAATTCAAATTCGGCCCGGCGCCAAAAGGGTTAAATTCCGAAAAGGATTATTTTCTGTCCACTCTCTGCCGGTCTTTCAAAACAGGAACGGACGGACTCTCGAATAATCCGCCCTGATTACGGCACCAGGTACGTGGTAAAATCCTTGCCCGGCACTGGCCCCGCATGCAGCCTCGCCTCGCCCTGCGGGCAGACCCGCAGCAATTCGGCAGCGGTTTCCGTGTCTTCCGGCTTATAGACGAACAGCAGCGGACCGTCTCCCTCACCAACCGCCGCGATGGCATCGCGTGCCAGCGCATAGTCGGTCGCCGGAACGCCGGCGTTGATACCAACCAGCCGCGTATCCACCCAATGCGGATAAGGGATCACATATGCATTTTCATAGGAACCGATGGACCGGGCAAACCCCTCAATCAAACCGCCGATTTGCCGGGTGTTGAGCGCATTCTGCGTATAATTGCTGCGCCAGGTTTGAAAAACCAGTTCGTAGTTTACCCGACCGGTGTACAGGAGCATTCCGGCGCCGGCTAACAGCACCACAATCGTCGAAAGATTTTTCCGCCGGACAGCCCGCCCGATCGTCTCCAGAAGATAGCCCAGCCCGCAGGCAGCCACAATGAAAATCGGGATCATCGCGGCGCCGGTCCGGTTCAAAGACGGATTTTCAGACGGGAACGCGATCGAAAGAACGGAAGGCAGCATCAAAAACGGGATGCTGATCAAGAGGCAAAGGTCCTGCCAGTTCCGCCGGCGCACAAAACGATAGACGATCAGAATCAGACCAACGAAAAAAAGCGCAGCGCTCAGGTTATCCAGTGCCGGCCGAAAAATGATCGAATGGACCCAGATTCCGCCGTTGTTCCAAAATGGCATGACCATCGCTTTCCACAAGTTGGAGAAGAAAATTTCAAGCACGGGCGCGGGCAGCGCGGTTTCCGCCTCCCCCAGGCGGGTCATCACCCGATAAAAAACGGCATCCGGCATGTCCAGAAAAACCCGCGCTAGCGGCAGGCAAAGCAACAGCGTAAAATAAGCCAGGACAGGCAGTCCGCTCAACGCATTTTTTCGCGTCCCGCGCGGCTGGAAAAGCCAGAAAATCAGGAAAATCAGCGCGAACAAAAACGGCACAATCCGCATCGCGCTGTACCCCTGCAACCCCAGCCCGAGAAAAGCGCCGCTCCAAATCAGGTCCGAGCGGCTGCGCCTGGTCAAGCCGCGGAAAAAGAAGAACAGCGCCGGCGCGGTAAACATCGGATAAAAGGCAAAACGCAGCGCAACCCGGCCGATCACATTCGGCCAATACGCCATACCACAGAACAGCATGGCGAACAGCCCCACCCAGCGATTGCCGAGCTGTTTTCCCAGCAGATAAACAAAAGGCAGCGCGAAGAGTCCTGCCAGCGCCGTGCCGATTTTCAGGCTCAAAAAGCTGATCCCGCTGCCGAACAGTTTGATCATCAACGCGGTCCAATAAAACTGAAACGCCTCCCGTCCGGTGTTCCGCACAAAGAAGATCGGCGTCTTTCCGTTCAACACATCCATCACGTCATACAGCTTTTCGGCATGGTCGCTGAACATATCGCCGGGTACCTCGGCCAGCTGATGGAAACGAAAAAAAACACTGACCGCAAAGGCCGCCAGCCAC
>CALAEB010000344.1 GCA_937890875.1 uncultured Anaerolineaceae bacterium
TAAACGCGTAAATATCGCGCAGACATGGCAACGATTTCTTCGTCGGCACCCATCAGCCGGACCAATTGCTCCGCGGAAAGAAAAAGGATTGCGCCAAGAACTGTGCCCAGCACAACGATCATCAGACAGGCGCTTGAAAAAATTCCGCTTGCCGCTTTTTCATCCTTTTCACCAAGTTTGATCGCGATCGGCACCGATGAGCCGACACCGATCAGATCCGCAATCGAAAAGTTGATGACCACAAGCGGCATAACAAGATGCAGCGCCGCAAAAGCGGCGGAACCCAGTATTTTCCCGACAATTGCGCCGTCAATGATCTGATAGAGTGCCGACACGAGCATGCTGATAATGCCCGGAATTGTGACAATGGCGAATAACTTCGCCGGAGATGTCTTTTCGTATAGAACTTTATAGTCCATCAATCCTCAGTATGATTTACTTGCCGTTTGGAAGCGTACAACATCGCTTTAAGCAGCTCGGCTATTGGTAAAGCGATATCTTTAATCTCGGTATTTGACGTGTTGATACAAAGGGTATAATTCTCTTTTGCTCCCCATATTTGGCCTGTTAAAAATTTATGGTATCTTGCCCTGTCGTTGTCGATGCCCCGGATCCTGTTTTTCATTTCCACGTCGGAAAGATGTTCGTCTTCAGGCGCTCTTTGGCGACAGCGCCGCAGCCGGGAGTCCATGTCGGCATAGACAAAAATTTTGAAAGGGTTATATTCCCGAAGAATATAATCGGAGCAGCGGCCGATCATCATGCAGTCACTTTTTGATGCCAATTCCTTGATAATATTGCTTTGCTCCGCATAAATCTTCGTGTTAATCTCTAACTGCGGGTTGAACGTTGCGCTGAACGTCCCCCCAATGGTGACAGGGTAATAAACGAAGGCTTTCTTCTCCACAATACTCTTCACATATTCCTCCGCCAGGCCGCTTTTTTGTGCGATCCCGGTGAGGATTTCCTGATCATAATAGGCAATCTTCAAAATTTCAGCCAGACGCTTTCCCAGCTCACGCCCTCCGCTGCCAAATTCACGGCTGATGGTAATAATCTTTTTCATCTCGTCCAACTCCTCCCGGATTCATCTGTTTTCATCGCTTTCCGGACAAAAAATACCGGATAAGATATCTGAGCGCACTCAGCATCTTATCCGGTAAATCCATTGCGATGGATCACCCTCCGATGATCAACAGGCATTTATTTCAAAAAATGTTTTGTTTCCGCCTCGAATAATTGATGATATCTGCGATTTGTTTCAATCATAGAAATGCGCTCAGCATCATCCATTTTTTGGAGTGCAAGCTGTTCCAGTTCAAAAATAATGTCGATATTTTTACGTACAAATTGTTCACCCTGATCCGTAAGGACAATGTATCTGCTGCGTTTATCTGTTTCTGACGGCGTTAAAGTGATATACCCTTTCTTTTCCAACCCCTTCAGCGCGGAGTTAACGGTCTGCTTGTTCATTGTCCACTGCCCGCAAATTTCTTTTTGTGTGCATGTTCCGTCCGCTTCCCGGATGGAATAGAGCAGCCAGAACGCGCAGTCAGACAGCCCGCTCCGTTTTGCAAATTCGCTGTAGATCGCATCGGTCTCTTTAAAAATGGCGTTGATTTCCCGCAGATGCCGGCGGATTTCCTCATGGTTCATTGTATGCCCAATAGTCCGATTTCATACTATTTTACAGTATACCAACCTTCTTTTCGTTTGTCAAAAAGACGTTACAAATTTTTTTCGAAAAACGGAAGGTGACGCCATGTTAGCGGACATATCGGGAAGTGGTTGTATTTGCGGTTGCGGGCCGTCAGCTGTTTTCTGAAATCATCCAGCGAATAGCATGAGGATATGTCTTGATTTTGGTGTTGAAGCATGATACGATACGGTTATGCATTTATTATTAACAGGATAATTCACTGTTTTATTTTATTGAATGCAAAATTTGCCCAAGGGAAAAGAGATTTTGAAATGGAAAATAAAGAAAAGGTACTGAGCGTTATACGGGAAGCTGGCAAACCGGTAACTGCGGGTGAAGTGGAGAAGCTTTCCGGATTGGATCGTAAAACAGTAGACAAAGCTTTTAAAGAATTGAAAGCAGATGGCTCGATCGTCTCTCCTGTCCGCTGCAAATGGGAACCTGCGGATAAATAAAAGTGTACTTAACACCATTAAAAGATCATTTGGTTTTATTGACAAAATATGACTTCCGGCCTCATATGCCATGAAAAGTGAAGAAATAATGATGTTCAGAAAAATGAGGAGAGATAAGCAGTTATTATCAATGGAAGATACCGTGGCTGTTATGGACAGATGTACCCATGGTGTCTTAGCGTGTCTGGGCGATGAAGATTATCCTTATGCAGTTCCGCTGAGCTATGTCTACTTCCATGGCAAAATCTATTTCCATTCCGCAAAAGACGGACATAAAATCGATTCTGTAACGAAGAATTCCAAGGTTTCTTTTGCGGTAATCGATGAAGATACGATTGTGAGTGAAAAATATACTTCGTATTTTCGCAGTGTTATTGCTTTTGGTAAAGCAAGAATTGTCGAAGGTGATGAATGGGTGGAAGCATTTACGGCTTTGGTTGAAAAATATTCAGGCGATCAACCCGAAGAAGCCAAACGTAAAGAAATCGCCGGATGTACGCGAAGTTATATGATTGCGATCGATGTCGAGCATATAACCGGCAAAGAAGCGATTGAATATGTCAGAGCTAAACACAAAGAGAGTTAAGTTGCTCTATTGCCTGTTTTTCCCCAATAAGTGATCGGTAATAAAATGACAGCCATCCATCCGTTTTCGCGCTGATTTCTTTCTAATATGAGAGGGATGGTTTAGAAAGAAACTTGACCGCTGGAGCCTGCCATTTCCGTTCGAAATGTCTGTTTATGGTGAGCTCCGCTTTGCCAGTAGATGAAAAGCACGACGAAGAATGACGCCGTCTGGGCAATTCCGACACGAAGAGATAACAAATTATCTGCTCCGGAAGTGGTTGTCATATGCAGAAT
>CALAEB010000345.1 GCA_937890875.1 uncultured Anaerolineaceae bacterium
TCATAGCAGCAGTTCATCTGCTTCCTTTGCCGGGCAGCCCGGATTATGACCGGATTGGTGGAATGAAAGCGATCATAAGCCGGGCAAAACGCGATTCAAAAATACTTAGCGACCAGGGCGTCCACTCGTTCCTTTTTACGAATGAAGCCGATATCCCATACCTGTTTCATCAGCCTTCTGAAACAGTTGCCGCCTTTTCCGTTGTAGTGCAAGAGGTTATGCAGGATATTCACATTCCTTTTGGAATTAATGTCCTGGTTGATGCTCATGCTGCATTTTGTATCGCACATGCAACCGGAGCGTCCTTTATTCGCGGCTTGTTCGCAGGTGTTTATATTTCTGACAACGGTGTCATTGAAAACCAAGGTTCTAAAATTTTCCGTGAACGCGCAAATTTGGGCGGGAGAAAGCCATACTTTTTCCATAATTTGAATTCGACTGTGGGGAAGCAATTAATTGACCGCAGCGGTGCTGAAGAAGCCACATCCATTTTATTCCATATTAATGTTGACGGATTTACGCTTCCGGCAAAAGATATAAAAATGTTTTCAGAGGTGCGCGCAATTGCGCCGGATATGCCGCTGGTGGTTGGAACTGGAACAAATCTGGAAAATATCGAGCCATTACTTCAAGTATGCGACGGAACAATCGTTGCGACCTGTTTGCGTGAGGATGGAAAACTGTTAAATCCGGTTGATGAAAAACGAGTTACCGAATTTATGCGTGTCTTTCGGAAGATAACGGAGTAGATTTGGTTTTCGTACGTTTTCATATATTATTTTGCGTCGGATTTTTTCAGAACAGAAAGGCCAGATAATGAAGTGTTTGATAGGCATTGATGTGGGTACACAAAGTTTGCGAGCTTGTGCTTTTCGATTGGATGGACATCTGATCGCAAAAGAAATTGTTCCGTTCAACAGTACATCAAAACCGGCGCCTTCTCAAGCTGAACAAGATCCGATGGAGTGGTGGAACGCGGCCATTTTTGCTTTGAAGCGGATTGCCAACAACCCGAATATTGTTTTAAATGATATTGTTGCCCTTTCCTATGCCTGCACTTCCTGCACAGCGGTTTTCTTGGATGAGAATGATCTTCCTGTTCGGCCTGCTTTGTTATGGATGGATCACCGGGCCACGGAAGAAGCTTCGATTGTCCAAAATACAAACAGCCCGGTGTTACCCTATTCCGGCAGTAAGGTTTCGCCCGAATGGATGTTCCCGAAAATTCTGTGGATCAAAACCCATGAACCGGAAACAATTGAAAAGTCGACTCACATCGTTGAACAGATTGACTTTTTTACTTACAAATTGACCGGAAAATGGACGCTCGGCTATAACCATCTTGTAGCGAAATGGAATTACGCAAATCCTGTGGGCGGGTGGCCGGACGGATTTATTTCTGAATTAGGGCTTTTTGACATACAAAAAAAATGGCCGCAGCAGGTTGTTCCGATCGGCAGTGTTGTTGGGACCTTGGACCCGAAAGTATGCCACGAAACAGGTCTGCCGGAAAAAATTCTTGTTGTCCAGGGCGGCATGGATTCAACGGCTGGGATGTTAGGCCTGGGGGCTTTTAAAGTAGGACAGATCGGTATGAGTCATGGAACCTCCACTGTACTGCAATGTCAATTTGACCGGTTTGCAAAAGGATTAAGGGGGAGACCTGACGCGTTAGTCAACGGGTTGTATTTGATCGGTGGCGGAGAGACATCGACCGGTTCTGTTGCCCAATGGCTTGTTAAACAATTGTCAAAAGATTCGATGGTCCCATATAAGGATTTCTACAATTATTTGGAAGATGAAGTGGTAAAAATCCCACCGGGGAGTTCCGGTATGGTCGTTCTGGAACATTTCCAGGGTTCGCGTTCAATTCCGGATCCCGATTCTCGTGGTGTTATCTGGGGATTGACGCTCTGGCATACTTCCGCTCATATTCTTCGGGCGATTTATGAAGGGATCTCATTTGGTGTCCGGCGGTTTTTAGATCAGTTGACAGGTGTGAATTATCCGATAAAGCGTTTGTCCGCCGGAGGCGGACTTATGCGGAGTAATATTTGCACTCAGATTCTGGCGGATGTGTGTGGCTTGCCAATTTACCTTGTGGAAGAGAAAGAGCAAAGTGCTTTGGGCGCTGCAATTATCGCAGGTACCGGCGCCGGTTGTTTTTCGGATTTCGATGAAGGGATTCAAAAAATGGTCCACTTTTCTGATCCGGTCTATCCGATTCCCGGGAACAAATCCGTATATGACTTTTATTATTCGCAGTATCTGCGGACATATGATGCGATGAAAGATTTAATGCACAATGTTGTTGAATTTGAAAGAGAAAAAACATTTAAAACGGAAGCAGAAAAAGTGGGATGATTTTGTCCCGGATTTAGATTTATCAAGAAGTAAGTGTAAGAAGGAGTATTGAATGGGAAAAGTTTCTGAGGATGAAGCCAAACGAATTTATGATGAATCAATCATTGTAAACGGGATGGCTGGAACAACTTATGCTTTTGATGTTTTCGAAAAAACAAAGCAGACTGCGGCAATTTTCACGCTGGCTGCCCATAATGAAGATTGGAACCGGGCCATAGAATTGTTTAAAAATTATATGGCAGCGCTGGTTGCCTATCCGGAAAAATTGCTTCTGGTGGAGTCTGTTGATGATATCTATCGGGCAAAAAACGAGAATAAATTCGGGGTGATTCTTGGATTTCAAACATCTACTCCGATTGGACAGGATTGGACAAATCTTTGGATTCTGTACAAACTTGGCCTGAGAATTATGCAGCTTACCTATATGAATCGGACATTGTGCGGCGATGGCTGTTTGGAAGAACCGGATCAGGGATTAACTTATTTCGGAAAAAGAATGATTATGGTGATGAATCAGGTCGGTATCCTTCTGGATCTTTCTCATTGCGGCTGGAAGACAGCTGAGGATGTCTTGAAATACACCGATCGTCCGGTGGTTTGCAGTCATACAAATCCTTATGCAAAATGTCCAATCAAACGGAACTTCCCGGATGAGCTGATTAAAGGCGTTGCTGAATCCGGTGGCGTGATGGGGATTAATGCCCATCCTTCAATTTGTACGACGCGCGACGGAAAATCCCGTCCGGACATGACTGTATGGAATATATGATTCAGGTTGCCGGAATTGACCATGTCGGAATTGGGCCGGATCTTTTCCAGGGATTTACATTGTGGGAAGAATCCCGCTGGCATACGGGAGGATATTTGCTGGATGGCGGCTGGAAAACCACCCTGGGTATGGAGGGTGAGGAATGCATTCCGCAGATTGCTTTGGAAATGGCGAAGCGCGGCTATGGAAAGGAAGAAATTCAGAAGGTGATGGGGCTGAACTTCCTGCGAGTCTTTGAGGAAACATGGAAACCGGATGTTTTTTAAAAATGTTTTGTTGATAGCTTCCCGATAAGTGGAGGTGTTAGTTCTTTGTTTTAAAAAGGAGAAAATGATGAAGAGAAGTAACTTATTGTTGTTTAGTCTGGTGTTGACATTGTTTGCCAGCTTATTCTCTGCTGCGCTGGTCCAGGTAGAAGCAGAAGATATTGTTGAGCTCCGTTTTCAGGATTGGCGTCTTGCTGAAGAACCGGCTGCATCCGCTTTGGGAGCAATTGTTGCTGCTTTTGAGGAAGCTCATCCGAACATCAAAGTGCAGTTGGAGCCGGTAACGAACACCGAACGGATTGAAAAATTTAATAACCAGTTCCGGGCTGGGGATCCTCCGGATGTTGTTCGGTTTAATGTGACGGAAGTTCCGACCGAGATCAGCATGGGCGCATTTGAGCCGCTGGATCAATTCCTGGAAGCTGAGGGTGGAATTGAAGCGTTTTATGCGGATTTCTCTCAGTATCTGGTTATCCCGGCAATTAAAGACGATCATGCGTATGCCGTTCCGCATGAAGGCGACTCTTTCCTTCTTTATGTGAATAAACGCTTATGGAGTGAAGCCGGTCTTGATCCGGTGAATAATCCGCCAAAAACATTTGAAGAATTGCGGGAAGCGAATTTAAAGCTTACGAATGCTGCGAATAATAAATATGCTTTTGGCATGTATCCGAATTTTCAATGGTTACAAAGCTGGTTTCTTGCAAATGGGGCTCGTTATTTCAATGAGGATTACACAGAGACTTATCTCGATTCTCCGGAAGCGATTGAAGCTTTCAAATTCTATATTGGAATGTATACGGATGGAACTGTTCCTCCGGGAGCTCCCGAAGTTGGTTATGGAGACCAGATTGCTCTGATGGCGCAGGAGCAGGTCGCGTATATTCAAGGCCCTTATGCTACTTGGGGAAATATCGTTGCGGGGAATCCTGAAATCGAAAAAGATCTTCTCGCGATTCCTTTCCCAGGGACCGGACAAACAGCTGGTCGGGGAACAGAGTTCGCAATTGGTGCGGGTTCCAAACATCCGGCAGAAGCCTGGGAATTGATCAAATGGCTGACAAATGCTGAAAATATGTATGAATTCTTTGTTAACGGCTCTATGATGCCTGCAAGAATGTCTGCGCTGGAGAAGATCGATTTGGATGCTTATCCTCAGGCACGACCAATGATTGAGGAGGCGATTCCCAATACCGGCGAATCATATCCTGCATTTCCTGAATGGGGGAAATGTTCTTCGATTCTAAACGATGCGATCATTGCATCCCTTCTGGGAGACGGTGAACCGGAAGAGAATCTCAGAAGCGCCGCAACGCAAATTCGTGAGATTATTGCAGAACGGAAATAATCCCACAAGCTTTTTATTGTTACCACCTTCCGGTGATCAAAATAATCGCCACCGGAAGGTGGATTCAAAAGAATTATAGTGATTTGAAATGAGAATCAAACGAATTCAGCATACATAATAGGACTGTACCAAATTGGAAAGTGGCTGTGAATTTGGAAGATTTTTAAAAGTATAAGTTGAATTTTCTTCTGATTCAAATACAGAAAGAATCCTTGCTATGGGAAAACGAAAAAATGTTTTCAGTTTTTCAAAGCTGTTTAAAGGGAATCGATTAGGGTGGGTTTTTGTTGCTCCATCGTTGATTTTATTTATTATAACGCTTGGATACCCAATTTATTACGCTATTCGGCTCAGCTTTTTTGAAGTTTCTTTAAATTTTTCGGAAACTTTTGTTGGCCTTGATAATTTTATTACTGCTTTCAAAGATAGATGGTTTTGGAATTCTGTAAAAAATACGTTTATTTATACGGTTTCCAGTGTCAGCATAACTGTTCTAGTCGGGTTGTTAATCGCCTTGGCATTAAGTAGACCCTGGCTGAGATGCCGTGCAGTTTTTCATTTGCTTTTTCTCGTTCCGTGGACTTTATCTTATGTTGTGGTCGGCTCGGTCTGGCGTTGGATTCTGAACGCTTCCTACGGTGTGATTAATGCAATTTTGCAGCTTTTACACATTACCGAGGCAAATATTTCATTTCTGGGCAGTTCGGAATATGCATTGATGTCTGTAATCTTTGTAAATACCTGGCGAAGCATACCTTTTGCTGTTGTGATGTTATATGCCGGACTTCAATTAATTCCAACGGAACAAGTTGAAGCCTCAAAGGTCGATGGTGCGACATCGTTGCAGACTTTTTGGTTTGTAACATTGCCTCATCTCCGTGGCGTAATTGCCGTGACGACTGTTCTATCAACAATCTGGACGTTCATTCAATTTGACTTAACACAGGTGCTTACGCTTGGCGGCGGTCCGAACCATGCGACGGAGCTGTTATCGAATCTGATTTATAAAACATCATTTACGTATTATGAATTTGGTTATGGCGCAGCAATAGCCGTTCTTATGTTATTTATTGTTTTAGGTATGACGATCCTTTATCAACGGCTTTTGGAGAAAGATATATAGATATGACCTTTTCGGACAGAACTTGTACGAAATGAGATTCGGCATCTTTGATAGATCGTCCACTAAAAAACATCAATAAAAGTAAATGCAACTTCTATGAAGGAGTGATCGTGAAAAGCAAATTTTCAATTATTACGAGATTAATTAGTAGATCATTTGTGGTGTTATTTTTGGTATTTGCTTTATTTGTATTTTTGGCTCCATTGACATGGGTCGTGCTTACCTCGTTGAAAACAATCCCGGAAGCTTATTTATGGCCGCCTTCATTTTGGCCACAGAATTTTACTTTTGAGGCCTATGTAAATGTGTGGAAGTTTAAAGATTTTTCGTCCATTTTCGTAAACTCTGTGATTGTGTCAGTTACTTCTACTCTTTTTGCAGCTCTTTTGGCCAGCTTTGCGGCATATGGATTTTCCAGATTTAAATTTCGCGGAAATAAGATCGTTCTTTTCCTTTTTTTGTTTACACAAATGGTTCCCGGTATTCTGTTGCTTCTGCCTTATTTCATCTTTATGAGTAAATTGAAGTTAATTAATTCACATTTTGCTTTGATTCTGGCATATACTTCCTTTTCACTTCCATTTTGCACCTGGATGCTGAAAAGTTTTGTGGATTCAATTCCTAAGGATCTTGACGAAGCTGCCATGATTGATGGTGCCAATCGGGCACAAACGCTTGCTCTGGTGATTTTTCCGCTGGCGCTTCCCGGTATTGCCGCGACGGTTCTGTTTGGGTTTTTAGTCGCATGGAATCATTACCTTTTTGCGATGGGATTAACGACTTCTCCGGATATGTATACGCTTCCGGAGAAGTCGTTAATA
>CALAEB010000346.1 GCA_937890875.1 uncultured Anaerolineaceae bacterium
GATCTGGTTGAAGGATACAAACAGGTCGAATTAGGCGAAACTACAGACCTTTCCGGTGTGAAAGTCATCGATGATAAAACTCTTGAGGTCACGCTGACAGCTCCCGATCCGGTTTTTATCAATCGAATCGCTACTCATTTGCTGCCGGTCATCAAAGCTTCTGAAGTTATTGGCGATGACGGACGCGAGAAAGAACTCTGGTATACCCCGGAAAAAGGTGTTGTTGTTTCCGGTCCGTTTATGCCTTCCGCAATGGATGTGAACGTCGGGCATTATACATTTGTCCGGAATCCCAATTGGTTCGGCGAAACCCCGAAATTGGATGGCTTGGATATTGTCACCGTTGAAGACGCACAGACCCGAACGGTCATGCTTCTGAATGGTGAAGTGGATGTTGCGCACGGTTTATCACTGCCGACCACATACGATGAATTAGGTGGCGGCTTTGTGGGAACTGATGAACCTGCGACGCTCGTATTTCAGTATTTCTGGATTAACACCAGTGTTCCGCCGACCGATGATATCAATTGTCGTAAAGCGTTGATTATGTCAATCAATGTGGAAGAAATGTTTGCTCTATCACACCCGCATGGTCCTGGCCAGGTAGCTGCCTCTCTCCTTCAGACGATCTCGGAAGATTCCAAATTACCGTATTCCTATGATCCGGAAGGCGCAAAAGCAGCCTTTGAACAGTGCTCCTATAAAGACGCCGTGCCCCGGTTGATCCTGGCGGGGATTAACAGCCCACAGGCAGAGCTGGCTGGACAATATATCGCCGAACAATGGCGGCAGCTCTTAGGTATCACCGAAGTTGAGTTAAACGAAAAATGGGACGCTTTGGCGAAAGCAGACCAGGGAAAAGTCCAGATCTTCCGCGACGACGCCGGAACACGTTTCCCGGATCCGGTTTCGGTTCTGCAATCAACCGTTTATTCAGAATCCGGAAATGCGAAAGTGAAGATGGGTAATTATAAAAACGAAGAAGCCGACAAACTGATCGAAGATGCGGCGACAAAATTCCCGACTGATCCCGCTCGCTTGGAATTAGCGTTAGAAGCTGAAAAACTGGTCCTAGATGATTATACTTTCATCCCCTGGTATTACGAAGGCCCGATGATGAACGCCATGCCCCAGGTCGTTGGCTGGCATAAGAATCTGGACTGGATGGTCCCGGATCCATGGAATGTTGATGTTGTTCGGTAAGATTTAGGAAAGATTTGACGGTCATGTGGCCGACTCAATCTCAGGGTTGGTCACATGATCTTGATGAATGAAGAGAGCACAACTTTTTTTACGCTTTGCAGAGAAGAAGAATAAAGAACGACGAAGAAAACTCCATGTTTTGAAGGTTCAGAAAAAATCAGAATATGTTTACCGAAGTTTATTAAAAGTGTTTTGTTTTTGATTTTATATATTTAAGGGAATCGTTATGCCAAAATATATCTTATTACGCATCGCCAGATGGATACCGGGAGTGATATTGCTATTGCTTTTTGTGTATGCTTTGATGTTCTATGGAGCTGGCGACCCGGTCAGGTTAATGTTTCTGAAAGAACCGGGCGATGTAGCCTGGGACACGGAACGGATGAATGCGATTCGGGAAGAACTTGGCTTGAATCGGAGTTTTCTCGTTCAATTCGGTGAATATATTGGGAAAGTATTCAAAGGAGATTTGGGAAACTCGCTGGTGCAGCGCAGATCGGTCAACGACATGATCAAAAGCACCTTTCCGGTGACACTTCAAATTGCCTTAGCAGCGGCATTTCTGGTAGGGCTATTTGGAATCCCATTAGGAATTATTGCCGCGTTGAATCAAAATGGGTTTTGGGATAATCTGATCCTGGGTGCGGCTTTATTTGTCTGGTCGATTCCATCTTTTGTTACGGCACCATTGTTAATGGTTTTATTATGTTTGAATTTCAAGATATTGCCGGTGCCTTATGGCTGGAAAGGGGTATTTACGGTCAATGCGATTTTGCCGCTTTTTGTCGCTTCATTTCGTCCGATGGCTTTGGTAATCCGCCAAACACGCACAGGCGTCATCTCAGTTCTCTCAGAAGATTACATTCGAACTGCGAAGGCGAAAGGACTGTCCGGTTTCACAATCGTCGTCAAACATGCCCTTCGTCCTGTCTTGACGCCAGTGGTCACTCAATTGGGCATCGTGTTTTCAAACCTGATCTCCGGCTCCCTTTTCATTGAGATCATCTTCGGAATCCCCGGCATTGGACGATTAATGAAAAGCAGCATTGTCGATTCTGATTATTCAGCGTTGATGGGATGTGTTTTGGTCATTTTAGCAGTTATCACATTAATCAATCTTATTATCGATATCATTTATCCATTATTAGATCCGCGATTACGTGCGCAACAAGTCAGGGAGAAATAGGTCTATGACGCTGAATACCGAAATGCAAATGCCGCCCACCCAAATCAATCCGTTGGAAGAAGACACAAACACAAAACCTTTTTCCATTTGGCAGGATTCTTTCGGCAGGATGATGAAGAATAAACTTGTGGTGATTTCTCTTGTGCTGATTATTATTCTATTATTTATGGCGATCTTCGGGCCTTATATTACCCCCTATGACTACTTGGCGCAGGATTTGACCAAACGAAATGAAAGTCCATCGGCCATGCATTGGCTGGGGACCGATCAGCTTGGACGGGATGTCTTCAGCAGAGTGATCTACGGCGCGAGAACAGCTTCCTTGGTAAGTTTGTTAGTCGTCTTTCTCTCCAGTTTGATTGGCCTCGTCGTGGGTTCCATCGCCGGATATGTCGGCGGTAAAGTGGATTTCGTGCTGATGTGGATTACGGACCTGATCATGGCATTCCCGTATCTGATTCTCGGCGTCGTGATCAGTGTTTCTCTGCGCCCGCCATTGACAGAATGGATGGAAGATCGGTTCCTCGCAACGGGAAATCCGATCTTCCGGCAGACTAGCTTCGTCGATGTCTTCATCGTCATCATTGTTATCACAAGTACGGCATGGCCTCCATACGCACGGCTGGTCCGATCTCAGGTGATGATGGTTCGAGGGCAGAACTATGTCACCGCTGCTCGGGCTTTGGGTTTGTCCCAGATGAAGATTGTGCGGAAATATATCATTCCGAACTCGATTGGACCTGTGATTGTTCAAATGAGCGCTGGTCTTGGTTCGGCAATGTTGACTGAATCTGCGTTAAGTTTCTTGGGGATCGGGATTCGTCCTCCGATACCAAGTTGGGGAAACATGATTCAGGATGGCTTGCTTGTTTGGAGAACAGCGCCCCATTTGCTGGTGGCTCCTGCGGTTGTTTTAGGGTTGATGACAGTCGCGTTCAGCTTTTTGGGTGATGGATTAAATGACGCTTTGAACCCGAAACAATGGAAGTGAGATGATATCGATGAATGATTACTTGCTGAATGTAAAAGAATTACAGACCCGATTCCATTCCAGAAATCGTTATATATACGCGGTCAATAAAGTGTCGTTTGCCCTGAAAAAGGGAGAAACGCTCGGTGTTGTGGGAGAGAGCGGCTGCGGAAAATCGGTTTCGATGATGAGCATGTTGAAGTTGCTTCCGAATTCGGCGGAAATTGTCAATGGACAAGCCCTTTTCAATGGACAGGACCTGATCCAGATGAATGGAAAACAGATTCAAAAAGTCCGGGGAAGTCAGGTCAGTATGATTTTTCAGGATCCCATGACCTCGTTTAATCCGGTTTTAACGCTGGGCGACCAACTGACCGAACCGTTGATTGTTCACCGGAAAGTGTCGAAAAAAGAAGCGACTGACCGTGTCACAGAACTATTACATGTGGTCGGTATTGCTGATCCTGCCTCGCGAATCAAGGATTATCCCCATCAATTTTCCGGAGGAATGCGGCAGCGTGCTATGATTGCCATGGCTTTGGCTTGTGACCCTGCGGTCGTGATCGCTGATGAGCCGACGACAGCTTTGGACGTGACCATTCAGGCACAAATTCTTCAGCTGGTGAAAAAGTTGCGTGCCAACATGGGGCTGTCAATTATCTGGATTACGCATGACCTGAGCCTTGTTGCCGGCTTAGCGGATAGAATTATTGTGATGTATGGCGGACGTGTGGTGGAAGAAGCCACGACGGAGGATTTGTTCGATCATCCACTTCATCCATACACCCGCGGTTTATTAATGTCTCTACCTGCTTTTCAAACAGAAAATATGTTCAGGCGTCTGAGCTCAATTCCGGGGTCGCCTCCGGATTTGAAGGAATATCCGAATTTCTGCCCGTTTTATCCTCGTTGCAATCATAGAATAAGCGTGTGTTCTCAATCCCTTCCGGAGTTAAAGGAAATTTCTTCTGAACATTCTGTTGCTTGTTTCATGGACAATTTCTAAAAGGAAACGAAAAATGATAGAGAGAAAAACTATCTTAACGGTTGAGAATTTATATAAACAATTTCAGGTTCGCCTCGGAGCATTCGGTGAAAATAAAGGAACTGTCCATGCGGTCGATGGAGTGGATTTTGATATTCTGAGGGGCGAGACGCTTGGTTTAGTGGGAGAAAGCGGATGCGGAAAATCCACGGTCGGGTATACGATTTTACAGTTGTATCGGGCGACCTCCGGCAAAATCTGGTATGACGGGAAAGATCTGACCCAATTATCCGATAAGCAATTGCGTCCGCTGCGCCAGAAAATACAAATGATTTTTCAGGACCCTTATTCGACGTTGAATCCCAGAATGACCATCGGCGAGGCGTTGGCTGAACCTATTTTGGAGCATCAGACAGTCCCCGAAAAAGAGGTAATTCCGCGTGTTGTAGAGCTTCTGGGCGATGCTGGATTGTCCTCAAAATGTATGGATCGGTATCCGCATGAATTTTCCGGTGGACAAAGACAGCGTATATGTATTGTGCGAGCCCTTGCCTGTAATCCGGAGTTCATCGTGTGTGATGAGCCGATTTCTGCGCTCGATGTTTCTGTGCAGGCGCAGATCATTAATTTGTTGCAGGATCTCCAGGAAAAATACAATCTGACCTATCTGTTCATCGCGCATGACTTATCTGTCGTCAAGCACATCAGTAACCGGGTCGCGGTCATGTATTTAGGAAAGATGGCGGAATTGGGACCGAAAGATCTCATTTTCAATAACCCCATGCATCCTTATACAAAAGCTTTGTTACAAGCGATTCCGATTCCGAACCCTCATATTGAGAAGAGCAGGACGCGAGAACTGTTGACCGGTGATATTCCATCCGCGCTTAATCCGCCAGCAGGCTGTCATTTCCATACCCGTTGCTCCCATGCGACGGATCTTTGCAGTCAGGAGACTCCGAGATGGAAGCAACTTCCAGACGGACGAATGATCGCCTGTCACCTGGCGGTTGAATAAGAAATAGAGGGGATGATGAGTTTATATTTTTCACATTTCACACCGAAGATTATTTTTGGCAATGATTGTTCGAATGAAGTCGGGTCCCATGTGACCGCATTAGGCGGAAAGAAAGTTTTATTGGTTGTGGATCCGTTTATGACCAAAGGAGATATGTTGTCTCCGGTTCTGGATTCCCTCAGGAAAGAATCGATTGCCGTCGAGATCTTTTCTGAGGTAGAACCGGAACCTTCCTTGCGATGTATTCGGAATTCGGTGAGTTCCGCACGTTTATTGGATTGTGACTTTGTGATCGGTTTAGGCGGAGGCAGCGCAATGGATGTTGCCAAAACGACCGCTGCCATGCTCAAGCATGAGGGAGATATTGTAGAATATCTCGGCGCGAATAAATTTACGAAGTCCGGGACTCCAACAATCTTAATGCCGACCACTGCCGGCACAGGTTCGGAATTGGGGCGAGGTGCACTCTTCTATGTTGAGGAACGTCGAACAAAAGAATCCATTTTTTCAGATTTCATGCTGACGAATCTCGCCATGATTGATCCGAAATGGACGTTAACCTGTCCGGCTTCGGTGACCGCGTCCTCTGGAATGGACGCTTTATCGCACGCGATGGAATCGTACACTAATAAATTCGCGACCCCCATTTCGATGGCCGTGGCAGAAAAAGCGATCGCGTTGTTGACGAAATGGCTGCCGGTGGCTGTCAATGACGGCACAAATCTCGTCGGCAGGGAACAGACTGCCTTGGGCGCGATGTTTGCCAGTATCGCTCTGGCGAATGCGAATACCCATGCTGTCCACGCCTTGGCTTATCCCTTGCAGGGTGCCAATCGGATTCCCCATGGAGTAGCAAATTCCGTTATGATGCCTTTTGTTTTTGAGGCGATCAGTGACAGCGCTTCGGACCGATTTGAGAGAATAGCTGAGATTATGGAGATTGACACGCAAAACGATTCCGTTTCTCAGGCGCTTTTCCGATTGTCGAAAGAAATCCATCTGCCGGAGACAATCCATGCGCTTGGGGTGGAATTTGACCAGATCCCGTCATTCACAACCCATGCGCATCAGAATCGTCGGCTGATGAATAATTGTCCGAAAGACTTGAGTGAGGATCAAATTAGGACAATCTTTATGAGGGCAATGGGGAATTGAATCCAATGAAAAAATGGGTAATTCTCGCAGATGATTTTACAGGAGCGTTTGATACGGGCGCCCAGTTTGCGTCTACAGGATACCAAACTTTTTTAATATTGAATTCCCTGGGAAAAATTGACCGTGAGACCGCTGATGTGATTATTCTTTCTTCCGATAGCCGGGAAGTTCTTCCGTCTGCTGCAGAAAGCCATGTCAGGAAAATTGTCCGAAACATTCCTGATGAGCGTAGGATATATAAAAAAATAGATTCTGCCCTTCGCGGAAATCTTGAGGATGAAATTCTTGCGGTGATGTCCGAATCCGGGTATCAAAAAGCGTTGATCTGTTCCGCGGCTCCATTGCAGGGACGAACCATTTCAGACGGGGTTCTTTTTGTGAACGGAGTACCGATCGATCAGACAGATTTTCGAAATGATCCCAAATGCCCCATCAAAAACGCGGCGATCGTCCGATTTTTCGCAAAAAAACAGCCGGCTTTGTGTGATTTGAGCGTGATTCATCAGGGTGTTGATCCTGTGAAACAATTTGTTGCGGATTGTAATTCAGAATTGATTCTTTGTGATGCTCAAACGGAGGAGGACTTGCTGACTCTCGGGCAGGTTTGTGTTGAGGATGAGGCATTGCTCCCGTGCGGTTCGAATGGGTTTGCGAAGGCAATTCGTATAGCCGAGAAACATGGAGACGGAAACGCAGCTGGAAGCGCCTGTTATCAAGACTGGGGTATGACAGAGGAGTACCAATTAATTCTTTCCGGCAGTGCTCATCCAAAAACCGAAAGGCAGCTTGCGCTGATGAAAGAAAAGACCCAAACCGGTTTCTTCCCGATCACACCGCAGGATTCCAAAGATGAAAAGCTCGCGGAAATTCTTACCGCGATTGAATCCGGAATCCGGACGATTGTCATCACGCAGGCCTCTCGCAGTCTTGATCCTATTTGGCGAAATATAGGCGATTTGATCAGTGAAATCGGAGGTGATTTAGTCAGGGTAAAGCCTCCTGGAAAAAGTATCATTATTGGTGGACAAACTGCTGCCGCTTTTTTTAAGCAGGTGGATATCGACAGGGTATTTGTCAAAGGTGAAGTAGAAGCCGGCGTCCCATGGGGAATCATGAAATGTAACGCAAAAGAAATTCAGATTATTTCGAAAGCCGGTTCCTTTGGGAGTGAAGATTTATTGTTAAAATTGGTTGAGAAATTGTAACAATTGCTTGTTTGGTAAGGCCGAAAAAACATAGCAAATTAATGTTTTTACAAAAGAGAGTTGTGCATGAACGATTATCTGCCCCCTTTTTTTACAAAAGCCAGACATTTGAAAATTTATAAATTACTGAACCAGCATCAGACGATGGAGATCAAAGAAATCGCTGAGGAACTTGGTATCTCGCAATCGACGACTCGTCGCGATATCGAATTGATGGAAAAGCTTGGGTATGTGAAACGCTTTTTCGGAGGGGTTTCATTGGATAAGATAAGTTCCGAAGACATCGAACCGCCCTTTGAGATACGGGAAATTATCAAAGCTCACGAGAAAAAAGCGATTGGGAAAAAAGCTGCTGAATTTGTCGAAGAAGGAGACTGTATTTTTATTGATGGTGGAACTACCACGCAATTTATGGTTCCGTATTTGAAACGATTTCAGAATTTAACAGTGGTTACCTGTGGGATCAATGTTGCTTACGCATTGAATAAATTACCCGGTATCACAAAAATAATCTTGGGCGGACAAATGAATTCCGCCGCGCATTCAATTACGGGTAAGATACCGCTGGACATGATGGAAACGTATCTTTTCCGTTTTGATAAATCTTTTTTGACGGCGAATGCTGTTTCAGCTAAATTCGGTGTGACCAACCGCTTTATTGATCGCATCCCATTAAAACAGCGCGCCATCGAATTGTCTGAAAAGACGTATTTGCTTTGCGATGGTTCGAAAATCGGGAAAATGGCATTAGGGCAAATAGCACCTGTGACCAGTATTTGCGCGATCATTTCAGATTCAGGGGCTCCGGAAAACGAAGTGCAGCTGCTTCGGGAAGCTGGTGCGAATGTCATTATTACTCATACTTTTCAAGAGCTAAACTAAAGGATCTATAAAGAAATGAGACAGAATAAAATAAAAGCGATGTTGAAAGCCGGAAAACCTGCAATCGGGACAATGATCCAGGAAGTTGTCAATCCATTTATTATTCATGTGATCGCGAATGCGAAATTCGATTTTGTTTATGTCGATATGGAGCATGGCAGATTTTCAATGGAAGGGGCTTGTGACCTGATTCAGATGCTGCGGTTAACCAATGTGACACCTTTCGTCCGAATCCCGAATAATGAGTATCACTTCATTGCAAAAATGCTAGATGCCGGCGCGGAAGGAATCATGGTTCCCCGCGTTTCCTGCCCTGAAGATATTCATCAGGCATTGCGGTTCATGAAGTACCCACCGCTCGGAGAACGCGGAATGGCGGTGGCAAGAGGGCATAATGATTACCAACGAGCGAATAATATTGAGTTCGGTAAACATGCCAATTCTGAAAATATGTTGATTATCCAAATTGAGCGGAAAGATGCCTTGGATGAGGTCGATGAATTGGTTTCGATTCCAGGGGTTGACGTTGCTTTAATCGGTCCGGGGGACTTAAGTCTTGATTTACAAACGGCATTGTCTCCGGATAATCCGGTGATTATCGACGCGATTGATCGCGTGGCTGAAGCGTGTAAGAAGTACGACGTTCAAGCTGGTATCCATTGGGGTAGTACAGAAGGGCTGAAGATCTGCCATGACAAAGGGTTCAATCTGCTTTCTGGAAGTTCTGACCTGGATATCATTTTGGATGGGATGATCGCGTTGTCGAAAAGCTATAAGGATGCGATTGCATAATCCTTGAGGTTTGCAGCGGATTGTAAATTAACCGGATCGGCTCACTTCCGTTTACTCCTCCATTCTCGCATTTGAGCAGAACCATGATCGAATTGCGAGATCCATACAGACAAAAAGGCTTCCGAAGTCAATCACTGACCCAGGAAGCCTTTCTTTGCTTAGTATGGCGAGCGTGAAATTAGATGTGCAAATCCTTTTTGCTGAAAACCACGATTGCCGCGAAAAATAGTGTACTGGCACCTGCGAACAGAATTGCGATACCGACCGTTTCACCGGCGATCAAGCGAGGTCATGTAACGTGAAGAACGTGAAATAGCGGGCTTTATCAGCCGCGCCTCCTAAATTGAGCAGCAATTTAATGAGAAACATCAACGCTGGAAAGCCCGCTCCGACCGTACTGCTGAGCCGTGCTTCATTGAACAGACTGGAGGAAAAATGTTAAGCCAATGCCCTAAATCGAAAATATCGAGAAAACTGATCCGTAGAATCAAATGGTTTCCAATTTTTTCAAAAGGGAACCTCTAAAAACCCAAGTGTAATGATAGTCAGATAAGGGATAATCTGAGATAATTAACCTATGAAACAGATAGGAATATTTGACGAAAGCAACCGAATACTTTTTCAGTGCCTTCACATAAAACGGTGTAACTTTTAACGACTCCCTTTATTCTAACGAGTTTCCCTTGCGCATCCTCTTGGGATCGTTATGATTTGTGTCAAATATTTGATACCGTTCAGGCTATGAACACCGGCAAGAAGACCGACCGCATTAAAAGGCGTGTCGTTTCCCAGTACCGAAAAGACAGGGCAAGCCTGGACC
>CALAEB010000347.1 GCA_937890875.1 uncultured Anaerolineaceae bacterium
CCGTCTCCGGGATGAAAGCCATGCTCGGCCAGGCAGCGGATGACTGGGCGGATTGGCGATTGTATGTCCAATTTACCAAAGGCGCGGCCATGCGGCGGGTGATCGACGAAATCAAGGTGAATTTTTACCTCTCCGACGAGCAGGCAACGGAAAATACTGTCTTGCTGGGATTGGCCGGCCAAAGCGGCGAGCGTTATGCATACCTGCTTTATCGGGTGGCAGGCGTCCTGTTCGTTTTGGTGCTGATCGCCGGTGTCCTCATGATTGCCAGCAGTTTCAACATGCGTGTGCTGGAACGGGTTCAATTTTTCGGCCTGCTGCGCTGTCTGGGCGCATCCAAACGGCAGATCCGGCGCTTTGTGCTTGCGGAAGGGCTGCGTCTCAGTCTGAAGGGCATCCCGGCAGGGCTGCTGGCCGGGACTGTGATCGTTTGGGCCGCTTCCGCCTTCCTGAAGTTTGTCAATCCGGCCTTTTTTCAGGAGATGCCGTTATTTGGGTTGAGCTGGATCAGCCTGGTCAGCGGTGCGCTGGTCGGATTTCTCACGGTTCTGCTGGCTTCCCGCGCGCCGGGCCGGATGGCTGCCGGAGTCTCACCGCTCAGCGCCGTCGCCGGCAATATCAGCCGGAATGCGCCGGTACCGGCCAAAAAAGCGCCGAAAATACGCCGGTTTCGGATTGAAGCGGCGATGGGAATCCGGCATGCGTTTACCGATCCTAAGAACATCCTGCTGATCACCGGCTCTTTTGCCGTTACCATCATTTTGTTCCTGGCTTTCAGCGTTTCGGTCGATTTTATGCATCAGGCGCTGCGTCCGCTGCGTCCGTATACGCCGGATCTTTCGATTCTCAATGACACAGACGGGAAACTTCTGGACAAGGAACTTCCTGCCCAACTGGCAGCGATTGCGGGAATCGAACGAATCTATGGGCGGATGATGGCTGAAGTACCGTTTACGGCTGAAAATGAAGCTGGCAGCGCGGTGCTGTTTTCCTATGAGGAGAACCAATTCAATTGGGCCAAACGTGAGTTAACGGAGGGTTCGCTTTCCGCGGTGATGGAGAAAACCGGCAGCGTCTTGCCCGTCTATCAGGAGGAGATCGGGATCCATGTCGGGGATAAAATCCGCCTCAGTTTTCCGTCCGGTGAGCGGGAAGTGGAGGTTGGCGGGGAATTGGCCACCAGCCCGTTCGACCGGAGCGCCGGATCAATCCTCCTGATCTGTTCCGAGAAGACCTTCCGGGAATTAACCGGAACAGACGCGTACACGATTATTGATCTGCAGCTGACGCAGAACGCCGGTGAGGAGACGGTACGGCAGATCCGCGAACTGGTCCCGCCGGGGATGAAATTGTCCGACCGGCGTCAAAGCAACCAGGAAGGCAAAGCCGCCTTTTACACCTACGCGATTTTTATTTACGGCTTTCTGGTGATTATTGCGATGATTACGGTACTCAGCATTGTTAATAGCATGAATAACAGCGTGTTTACCCGCATCCAAACCTATGGCCGCATGCGGACGGTCGGTATGAGCGGAAAGCAGCTCCGGCGGATGGTCATGGCGGAGGCAGGCGTGTATGCTGCCTGCGGGACGCTGACCGGGTGTATTTTCGGCCTGCCGCTCCATCGCTGGATTTTTGGCATGCTGATCACCTCGCGCTGGCATCTTGCCTGGCGGTTTCCTGTTTGGGCGCTGCTGGGGATCGCGGGGCTGGCAGTGCTCTCCGCGCTGCTGTCCGTGACCGGCCCGGTGAAAAAAATCAACCGGATGGATGTGGTCAGTGTGGTGAACGCTCAATAACCGGAAGCGCAGGGAGCGTTGTTCTTTTATTTTTGCGCAAAAATAAAAGAACAACGAGTTTCCCGCTTCATTTGAAAAGTTTGCCCATATTTCGAATCGCTGAAGGGCCGGCGAGTTTTCCCGCTTTTAATTGTCTTGTGTTATAATAGCGTCCGCAAGGTTTGGAGAGATAGCGTAGTCTGGCCTAACGCGCGCGCCTGGAGAGCGCGTTTACCGCAAGGTAACGTGGGTTCGAATCCCACTCTCTCCGCAGGTTTCCCGGCATTGGATTTTTCCAGTGCCTTTTTTATTTTCTCAGCATTTTGAAGTATGATGAAAAATCTTTGTTTTGGGCGCTTTGTGCGCAAAACAATGGGGCAACAAATCTCTCTTTTCGCTTATTTATGCTTTTGACACCCTGATCAAATTTCAAACCATGACTATTTTTTGGTCCCGGATACGACATACATCTGCTCATCCGAGCGGATCACATCCACATGGTACAGCGGTTCCATCAACCCGGACAGCTTATCCTCCGGCAGCAGCCCAACCGAGACAGTGTGCGCCTCACCGCTGTGCCGGCTGTCGATCACGGCCCGGCTTTCGCTGTGGGCCACGGTCAGCCGCCCGCCGGGGTGCAGCGCTGCGGATAAATGGCGGAGCAGGCCGGCCGGATCGTCAAAATGCGGCAGCGCGCTGTAAACCACGCAGCAATCAAAGCTTTCACCGAAAAGGAAGGTCTCGGCATCTCCGGTGATCAGCCGGATGCGGTCATCCGAAAATTTGCGGCCGGCCTCGGCGATCATTTCGCCGGAAAGGTCAATTCCCACAATCCGTTTGACGTTCCGGCGTAAAAAATAGGGGAACAGAACGCCGGTGCCGCAGGCAATGTCCAGAACGGAAATGCCCGCGGTGATTCCTGCGGTATTCAGAATTCTTTCGATTTTAGTCTCGTCGTGGATACAACTCGCGTCCCATTGGGGCGCAAGGCGGTCAAAAAAAGCTTGGATATCTTTCTTGTTCATTCATTCCCTCTGTAAAAAAGATCCGGAATCGGGTTCAGGATCAGTTTTTCAAAATGTGGTTCGAGCGTCAAAAGGGTTAAATTTCCTTTTTGACAATTTGGCCTTTGACACTTCGGCCAAATATGCGAACGGGATCCGGCGGTTGTCTTCTTTCCCGCGGGAAAGAAGACAACCATAAGCATACCTTTTGTTTGCCAGCGATGCCTGTATTTTGAATCGTCCCCTAATTATACCGGCGCGGGATTAATTTTGCCCGTTCCAAGGCATAAACGATGGCGGGGATGAGAATCAGCTGGATGACGATCCCCGGCAATGCGGTGGCGAAATAACTGGTGACCCAGGCGCCGATGGAATAGCTGCCGGCGCGGAAGATCAGCGCGTTCAGAATGCCGGCGATCAGCCGCCCGGCCAGCATCGCGCCGATCAGGCTGATGTACAGGTCCGGGTACAATTTCCCGGTGCGGATACGGGAGGCCAGCAGCCCGGCGACAATGCCATAGATGGAAAGTTCAATCAGCA
>CALAEB010000348.1 GCA_937890875.1 uncultured Anaerolineaceae bacterium
ACCATTCAAAATATGACTCAGGCGTCAAAAGGGTAAAATTTCCAAAAAGGAGTTATTTGTTGTTCTATTTTTTGTCAGGCAAAACCCAACAAAAAAAAATAGAACAACAATTTCCGCTTCGACAATTTGCCTTTTGATGCTTTAACTGAATATGATTGCTGATCCGAGATACGTTCCGGAATCCGGTCTCTGGTAAAATTAGCATCGTTTATCAAAAGCAGTTTTTCAAAGGAACCGAACTTGTTTGAACTACTATTTTTAGGGACATCCGCTTCTGCGCCGTCCGTACACAGAAATTTACCATCCATGCTGGTCAAACATGAGGACCGCCGTTTTCTGATCGACTGCGGCGAAGGCACACAGCGCCAGATTCTGAAATCCGGCGCCGGATTCAAAAACCTGAACAAAATTCTGATCACGCATGGGCACCTGGATCACATTCTCGGACTTGCGGGGCTGGTTGCCACGCTTCTGCGCTGGGAAGATTCGGAAGGGATTGACATTTATGGCGGGAAAGATGCGATCGTCCGGATCACGGATCTGATTTATTCGGTTGTTATCCGGGGGAATAAAATGCCTTCTCCGATCCGCTTTCACACCCTGTCTCACGGACTTCTTTTTGACGAGGAAAAATTTACCGTCAGCTGCTTTCCTGTGATACACCGAGGAACCGATTCTTATGGTTTCGTTTTTGAGGAGAAAGGAAAGCATCCCTTCCTGCCGGAAAAGGCGGAACTTTTGGCAATTCCGCCCGGCCCCTGGCGCCGGGAACTTGCAAACGGAGAAGTCGTCACATTACCGGACGGAAGGAAAATCAGCCCGGATCAGGTTTTGGGCGATTTCAAAGCCGGGAGCAAATTAGCCATTGTCGGGGACACCGGTGAGACGGATTCCCTCGTTGCCTATGTTAAAGACGCAGATGCATTGGTCATTGAGGCCACTTACCTGGAAGAAGAGGCAGATCTGGCCGGCAGTTTCTCTCACATGACAGCCAAACGATCCGCGTTGCTGGCAAAAGAGGCCGGGGTCAAACATCTTTACCTGACGCATATATCGCGCAGACACCGTGAAAAAGATGTTCTGGCCGAAGCGCAATCCGTATTTCCGGATACGACTGTTGCACGGGATCTGTCGGAATACATCATCAAAAAGGTCCAGCCGGAGGAATAAAAAATCTGCCATATCGGTTCAGAATCGCGGATCCATCCGGTTCAGAAAACAGTGCTCCAAGCGGATATCCATTTCCTGAACCGGATGATGCGTTTCAACCCCGCTGCCTGAGCAGGGGATTTTTTGTTATCCCGGCTATTCCGTATAAATTTCAGTCGCCCTTTCCAGAACGTTTTCGGGAAATACGTATCCAATCGCATCCGCGACAGTTTGATTCAGCACCACATCCACATCCGCCAGTGACTCCACCGGCATTGTCGCCGGTTCCGCTTCACCATTCAGCACTCGGGCCGCCATCGCGCCAGTCTGAACACCAAGTTTATAATAATCGATCCCGACCGTCGCCAAACCGCCGGCTTCAACCATCGCCGGTGCGCCGCAGAAGACCGGAATCTTCTTTTCCTCTGCCACTTTGGCCAGGTTCGGCATAGCGGAGGCAATCGTGTTGTCCGTCGGAACATAAATCATGTCGACTTTTCCGGAAAGCGAAGAGGCAATCTGTTCAATGTCATTGACCGATGTGATCGTGCCGGTCTCAATCGCCAGTCCGGCCTGCTCCGCCAGTGCGGAAATCTGTTCAGCCTGAATTTCTGAATTAACTTCGGAAGAAGTATAGATGATGCCCAGCGTCTTTGCCTCCGGGAAAAGTTCAATCATCAGCGCCAGCTGCTGCTCCATCGGAGCCGCGTCGTTCGTCCCGCTGACATTTGTGCCGGGGGTCTCGTTGCTCTCAACCAGTCTCGCGCCGACCAGATCGGTCACCGCGGTGACAATGATCGGAATCTCCGTTGTCGCGGAGGCAACGGCCTGCGCGGACGGCGTCGCAATCGCCAGAATCAGATCGACCTTGTTTTTAACAAAACGTTCGCTGATGGTCATCAGGTTTGCCTGGTCTCCCTGTGCGTTCTGGAAATCGACTTCGATATTGACGTCTTCCGTATAGCCGGCTGCCGCCAGCCCATCGATGAAACCGGCATAGGCTGCGTCAAGCGACGAGTGTTCAACCAATTGCAGCGCTCCGATTTTAATCAGATCATCTTCCGCAGAGACAATGCCGGCATGAATAGCGAAGGTCATAACGACCAGACATAAAAATAAGACGGTTGTTTTTTTCATTAAACAGCTCCTGTTGAAAGAATAAAAAAACCTCCTGTCGGTGCAGGAGGTTTTTGTTTACCAAAAATGAACGCTAAACTTACACTGCACCCGGAGTGTTTTCCGCAAAAAAGCTAAAAAAGAAGAAAGCGCGTGTAAGTTTATTCATGATAGCTGATACTATATCATAACCTCAAAAAAAAACAAGCCCGAATTATTTCGATTGATGACACGGAAATTTCAAACAGGATTCGACTTTTGACCCGCAAACCATATCTGGTTCGGGTATCAAAAGTCGAATAGATCAAGATCGGTCGTTCAAACCTTTTGACATCCGGATCATATTTGGTTAAAGTGCCAAAAGTCAAATTGTTGCAGCAGAAACTGCTGTTCTGTTTTTTATTGGGCTTCGCCCAATAAAAAACAGAACAGCAAATAACTCCTTTTTGGAAATTTTACCCTTTTGACGCCCTGATGCTCGAATCAGATATGCGCTGTGCGTCAAAAGAATTGAACGCCCGGGAAACGGCAGGCTTGTGATTCTGTTTTTTGTGCCTCCCGCAAAAAACAGAATCACTGTTTCCGCACAAAGCCGCCCTTCGTTTCAGGCTATTCCGTATAAACAGTTGCCGCTGATTCCAGAACACTTTCGGGGAACTCGACCCCGATTGCATCCGCGGCAACCTGGTTCAAAACAATATCAACGTCTTCGAGCGATTCGACCGGCATTGTGGCCGGTTCCGCCTCGCCGTTCAGCACACGGGCGGCCATTGCGCCGGTCTGCAGACCAAGTTTGTAATAATCAATCCCGACTGTCGCCAATCCTCCGCCGGCAACCATGCTCGGCTCACCGCAGATGACCGGGATCTTCTTTTCTTCCGCAACTTTGGCCAGGTTCGGCATAGCGGAAGCGATCGTGTTGTCTGTCGGAGCGTAGATTACATCCACCTTCGAAGCTAACGAGGAGGCAACCTGCTCGATATCATTGACCGAGGTAATTGTTCCCCTTTCAACTTCAAGACCCAACGCTGTTGCCTGTTCTTCGACCTGCGCAGCTTGAATTTCGGAATTCACCTCAGACGAGTTATAAATAATTCCGAGCGTCTTCGCCTCCGGGAAAAGTTCGATCAGCAGGGCCAATTGCCGGTCAATCGGAGCAGCGTCAGTCGTCCCGGAAACATTCGTCCCCGGCAGTTCGTTGCTCTCAATCAACCTGGCGCCGACCAGATCAGTGACCGCAGTGACGATGATCGGAATTTCAGAAGTCGCCGATGCAACCGCCTGGGCAGCCGGCGTCGCGATGGCCAGGATCAAATCGACCTTATTCTTTACAAACCGGTCGCTGATGGTCATCAGGTTCGCCTGATCCGCCTGTGCGTTCTGGAAGTCAATCTGAATATTCACCCCATCCTCATACCCTGCTTCTTTCAATCCATCGACAAAACCGGCATACGCGGCATCCAGAGCCGAATGTTCGACCAGTTGGAGCACACCAATCTGAAGAAGACTGTCATCAGCAAAGACAGCACCGAACTGCATGGCAGAAGCCAAAACGACAATTAACAAAATAAGAACGGTTGATTTTTTCATAACGCTACTCCTTGTAATATGTATAAAAAAACCTCCTGTCTGTGCAGGAGGTTTCTGTTTAACCAGAAATTTGAAACGAGAAAATCACTCTGCACACGGAGCGTTCTTAGGATAGGTATAATAATAAAAATCAAACGACCAGATGATTTCCCTCATGGTTTTCCAAATATATCATATTTGCGGCAGACATAAAATCGGTTTTTGAAAAATTGATGACATTTCTGCGCATTTTTTTTATTTTCGCTCGCAAAAAAACAAGAAACTTCAAACATTTTCGCAATTCGGCCTCTGCCGCAATAGCAACAGAGGCCGAACCGGTAGATTCTATAAAGAGCCGGGATTAAAGGATCACTGCGGATTATTTCTGCGCTGCGGCTCCACCATGCCCAAAGAATCAAACAGCTGAGCCAAATGCCGCTCGCCTTCGCGGTCGACCAGCGCAATCACTTCATCGTTCGCCATAAATGTGGTTTCGCCGTGCGGAGGGACCACCTCCCCATTCCGGATAATCGCCGCAATGACCGACCGAAGATCCAAATCTTTTAACGCCTTGCCGATAATTGCCGCCTTTTCAGGAACCACCTCTTTTACCAGCGAGAAATCACCGCGCCCCAATTTCAGCAGCACCATCATATGCCCGCTCGAGATTTCCTCCTCGATCATCATGGACAGCAGCGCGACCTGATTCAAAGCGTAATCCACATGAAATGCGCTGTCAAAAAGCCAGGCGTGCTTCGGATTGTTCACGCGGGCAATTTTCCTCGGCACCTGATATTTTTCGGCCGCCAGGTAGCATAACAGCAGATTCACATGATCGTCATCCGCCCCGGCGACCAGAACATCCGCCTCATTGATTCCCGCACGTTCCAATACCTCAGCGTCCAAACAATCGCCTTCGAAAATGATTTCCGTCGGGAGTTCTTTATGGACCAAACTCAAAACTTCCGGCCTGTGCTCGATCACAGACACCGTATGCTTTTGCGCCAGCAGCACACGGGCCAGCTGTGAACAGGTTCTTCCGGCAGAAGAAATCAGTACATTCACTTTGCCACCTCTTTTGAGTCGACGCCTAAACTGATGAAAAGATTCTTCAATCCTTCCGTATTCGCGCTGACATGCAGAATATCGCCGGGAACGACCGGCAGGTTACTGGTAAAAAGCCGCGTCTTATTTTCATGGGTGATGGAAAAAATCAAACATTGGCTCACTTTCTGCAGTTCCTGGGCCGAAAAAGACAACCCGTTATCCGGAACAACCACGTTATAAACGCCGACAGCTTTCGGATCCAGCGACGCCGCGCTTTTTCCCATACGATGCGCGATTTTTTCCTCGATCCGCAGAACGCCCCAGCTGATCATGGATACCGTTTGGACTTCCATCGCGTCAAACAGCAGGCGATATTCCAGTTTCGTATTCAACGCGACAATATTCTTCTGCTGATACTTTTCCTGGAACATTCTGGCCAGCGTCAGATTGAGCGTATCAACCGATGTTGTCAGGATGACAGCATCGGCCTGATCCGCGTGCGCCCGGTCCAGAACCTCCTTCACCAGCGCATCCCCATTAATCCGTTTTCCGCGGAATGTGTCCGGAAGTTGATTGAAATTCTCATATTTTGTTTCCACAACCGTAATTTCATGCCCGGCCAAATCCATCTCAACTGCCACATTCGCGCCAAATGTTCCGCAGCCAATCACTAATATTTTCATATCCTTTTTTTCCTTTTTTGCAAATTCTCAATCAAAGGTCGTCAATATCATAAGGGACTTCCGTAATAACCACATTCGGATAG
>CALAEB010000349.1 GCA_937890875.1 uncultured Anaerolineaceae bacterium
GCCAGGTGAACAGAAAGCACCAGCCGGAGAGCAGGAACCCGGCGGCAAAGAAAAGCGGGGCAAAGAAAAGCCGGTCCCCCTGGCGGAGGAAATGATCCAGCCGCTCAGCGATTTTCTGTCTGCGGGAAGGGTTCCGGAGAAGAAAAATATACCCGGCGGCGAAGAGGCAGACTGCGGCGAGCGTAATGCCGGTCAGTGTCAGGCGCGCAGCCGAATATCCGAAATAAAGCGTGGTTTTGGGCTCGGACGGTCTCAACAGCGTGAACAGCACCGCGACGAACCCTTCGACCGCGGTTAGCAGCAGGAACAATTGCGCCAACGATTCGCTGATGTGTTCGTTTTTCTCAGCCTTTTTTGGCATGTCAGAGATTGGATGCATCGCCGCCCAAGGTGATTGAGAGGATCATCGATCTGCCGTTACGGTTGATCTCAATTTCCACGATATCGTTCGGACTATATTTGAACAGGCTGTTATAAAAAGAATTTTCTGCGCTGATCGCGTAATCGCCGATTCGGGTGATGATGTCATTTTCCCGCAATCCGGCGATATCCGCCGGGCTGCCGGGCTGAATCTGCATGATAACGACGCCATAGTCAACCGGAAGGCGGTAATTCCGGGCCAGCCGCGGGGTGACATCCGCCCAGTTAATCCCGAGATAAGGCCGGCTGAATTTACCGGTCCGGATGATCTGATCTGAGATGAGTTTGGCTGTTTCTGAGGGGATTGCGAAGCCGAGCCCTTCGGCGGAGGTTGAAGTCGTGCTGGAGCCGCGGACGATCATCACGTTAATGCCGATGACTTCGCCGGCTAAGTTAACCAACGGGCCGCCCGAATTTCCCTGGTTGATCGCGGCGTCTGTCTGAATCAGGTTTTCCATCTGATAACCGCTGCTCGTTTCCAGGAACCGGCCGGTCGCGCTGACGACGCCAACCGTCACGGTATTTTTAAAGTTGCCCAGCGGCGATCCGATTGCGATGACGGTCTCGCCGGATTTCAGCAGATTGGAATCGCCCAGTTTTGCGACGGCAGGCATACTCCCTTCGGCTTTCAAAACTGCCAGGTCGGAAAACTCGTCGGAATTGACCAATGTCGCGGGCAGAACGGTTCCGTTGGCCAGTTCAACCGACAGATCCACCGCACCTTCGATAACATGGTTATTGGTCAGGATAAATCCGTCCTCGCTGATGATGACCCCGCTGCCCATACTGGTGCTGGTCTGGCTGTAACCATAATTGAACCAGGAGGTGGTTGTGCTCTGCACTGTCGCGGTTACGGTCACCACGGCAGGCCCGACCATCTCAACGACGTTGGTGATCTCCGATTCAACATTGGCATAGGAGGCTGTGAT
>CALAEB010000350.1 GCA_937890875.1 uncultured Anaerolineaceae bacterium
GCTACGGCGAAGAACAATCCATTTCACCGGTTGAGGACTGGGGATTGCTGGTCACCATTCCTTCCCCGATTTTAAAAACGATCAGCTTCGTCGATACGCCGGGGACCAACACGATCCTCATAGACCATGAGGTTCTGACCAAATGGTTCCTGCCGCAAGCGGACATGGTAATTTTCCTGACTTCGGCGGACCGCCCGTATTCAGAAAGCGAAAACCGTTTTCTCCACAGCATTAAGGAGTGGGAGAAAAAAGTTTTGATCGTGCTGAACAAAATCGATCTGCTGCAAACTGAGGAAGAAAGGGAGCACGTCCTTGCTTTCATTCGGGAGAATGCAAAAAAACATCTGAATGAAGAGATCACCGTTATCCCGGTCAGTGCCCGCATGGCACAACAGGCCCGGAAAGACGCCTCCGCGGAATTATGGCGTGCGAGCGGATTTGAGAACCTGGAGACCTATATCCATGACAAATTGGATCAGGAAAACCGTTTTATTCTAAAAATGGATTCCGCGCTGGGGATCGGCGCGCGCGCCGCCGCAAACAGCCTGGAGCAGTTGGAAAATGAGTTGCGCTTTTACCGGGAGGATCAAAAACTGGCGGAATCAATTCAGTCCCAGATCGTCCGGTATCAGGATGATATGAAAAAAGAAATCAGCCGTTCTATGAAGGAAATTGACGCCATCTTCCTTGAGATCAAGAATCGCGGCAACGATTATTTTGAGAAATTATTCCAGGTACGGAATCTGCCCAACATTCTGAAAAAAGAGAAGAACCAGTTGGAATTTGAGGATCAGGTGCTGCAAAACCTTCCGACCGAAGTCGAACGGAAAACCACCGAAATGGTGGAAACGATTTATTTGCGCCAGCAACAGATCACCCAATCGGTCATGAAACAAATCGAGACCCGCAAATCCGAATTCCCGCAAGCCGGCATTCCGCAGCACGAAAAAATGGAACGGGCGTCGCTGCTCCAGAAAATGCAATCCGCCATTGACGAGATGGTCAAGAAAATGGAACAGGATATCGCGGGCAACATCGGGATGAAGCATGTCCAGTCCGCGCTCACAACAGCACTGGCCATCGAGGTGTCCGCAATCGGCATCGGAGCAGGGCTGACCCTGCTCGCAACCACCGTAGCGACCGATATCCTGGGCATCGTGGCGGCGTTTTGGATCGGTATCGCCGGGTTCCTGGTGCTGCCCTATTACCGCAAAAAATCCCAGCGGGAATTTGAGGCCCAGATGGAATCCGTGCGCGTCAAATTGGTCGATTCATTGCGCCGCGAATTCACGGAAGAAGTCAATGCGCAGGTCGCAAATATTGAAGGCGCTATCCAGCCCTTCAGCCGGTTCATTGAAACCACCATTCAAAAGGTGGAGCAGCATTCGGATCAAATAAGCGCGATTAACGAGCAGACACAGAAAATCAAAGCCAAGCTGCACTGATCCCCGGCAATTCAATCAATAACCAATCTATATTGAATGATAGATTAGGCTGCCACTAAAATCAGTGGCGCTTTTTATGGCTTCACATGCGTTCATTATTGAAATCAGGGAAAAACAATGCATCCACCGTTGTACCCAAGATATGCGCCAACCGAAAGGCCAGCGATAAGGTGGGATCATATTTATCGTTTTCGATCGCAATAACGGTTTGCCTGGTTACACCGGCTCTTTCGGCGACATCCTCTTGCCTTAAGCCCAATTCTTTCCGCAGAATTCTGACCTTATTTTTCATCTTCTTCGGATGATCCTTTCCCGGACACTTTATTTGTCATGATCAATTTGGCCGAGAAAAAGATAATATTTTGACCACAAAGAATAATGAACGGAATAAAAGGTGTATCACCATAGACCACCAATTCGATAACGCACCAGACAAGAAGCGCCGCGGTAACAAACACCCATGACAGCCGCATAGCTTTGAAGTTAATCGACATTTCCATTTCATCCGCTTTCCATTTTCGGTTCATTTGAAGCACCCCTTTACAAAATGTTAAAATCTTTTTACATTTTCATTTTAATAAAGGACATGCAAAATGTCAAGATGTTTTTACATTTCGAATTTGGAAGAGAATGCAAAGTTAAAAAATTATGGATAAACCGGATCTTATGCCGAGATACTGTCGCCACTTATTCCTGCGAACGACGCTTTCCTGCCGTGAGACCAATCCCACAGAAAATCGCCTGAAACAGGGAGAGCGACAGGCGAAAACGCGGATAAGTGCCGTAGCCGTTCGGTCCTGCGCTGATAAGCAGGAAATAAAGAAAAATTCCGCACAGCGTCAATCCGATATACCAGGGAGTTCCGCCCCGCAAAGAACGGATCATGCCGGAAACCGTCCACAGCAGCAGCGCCAGCAGCAGCAGAAAATTGACGCCGACCAGCAGGCTGAACGGCTGAAACAGAATACCGGTTGCCCGGGATAAAAAACTGCCGGGACTGAGAAAAATCGTCCTCACCTCAGCCAGATAAGCCATAAAAACGTTGTTCAGCCTTAAAACGTCGAAAAGTCCCGGATAAAGCAGGATCATCCCGGCCCCTTCCAAATTCAAAAGCAGGTAAACCGGCAGATGTGTGAGGATGATCTGCTTTGCCAACGCGGTCTCAGCCTGCTGCAGCGACATCCGATTTTGCAATTCGGACAATTCAGAATTTTGCCGCAGATGTTCCTGTTCCTGATAAAAATCGGTCCCGTTGACAAACGCCAGCACTCCTGCCGAATGATAGCCGTACAGATTCGCCGACTGGATCGCGGAAAAGCCGGAAAAACCGGATACAGCCTCATTTCGCCGGCACCAGAGCAAAGCCGGCCCCATGCTGAGAATCAGAAAGAGCAGGGGCAGCATAACACGCCGCAGCCTTCCGGGATTCAAGCCAGGATCCTGCTTTTCGGATAAAGCTGATCGCGGCCGCAGGAAAAGCGCGCCGCCGATGACTGCGGTCAAAAAAACCGGAAGATAAAGCCCGGAAGGACGCACAAACATCCCGGCGGCGAACAGCCCCGCCGCGAGGATTAACGGAAGCGAATGCAACCGTTTGAAAAAGCGGATCAGGAAAAAAGCGGCTGCCAGAATGAGGAACTGGAACAATATGTCAGAAAGAATGAAGAAACAAAAATAAACATCATGAATATTCAGACAGGCCAGCATGCCGCCGGAAAAAGCCGCCCGCCGGTTCCCGCAGAGTTCCAAAAGGGTTCCATAGACCAAAAGGACGGCGGCCAGGTTGGACAGGTTCTGCAAAAAGACGGCCGCCTCAGCCCAGCCATCGCCAAAAATCAGGCTACAAAAAGCCAGAAAGAGCGGATAACCCGGCGTCCGGTAAATTTCAGGCGCACCTTCCGCATTGAGGAAACGGCCTTCTTCCAAGATCGCTTTCGCAGGAGCGCTGTAGGTAACGCTGTCGGGATAGAGCGTCCGCGCGGTTTCCTGAGAAAAGCCGGATCCGGAAAGGAAGAAAAAGACCAGCAGCCGGACGCACACTGCCGTCAGCGTGATTCGGAGCAGATCCTTTCGGATATTTTCTTTTGCCGTTTTATCCATCACATCTCACATTGTTTCAAATGGGAAAAAACCACCCGAAAACCCGAACCGCCGGAATTTCGTCCGCGCATTCCGGCCAGAGTGATCTCCGGAAATCCAAGATGATTATATCCCGATTCCTTTGCGCATAGCTCAAACGGCGGTGGCAACTTGAAATTTAGATGGGTCACTCGAATAAGGAGAGAAAACTTCGAAACGCTGCGGCGGGCTTTCCGGGATTTGAATAACTCCGTTCGAGAAAAAAGCGTTCGCCGTCCGAACCCAATTTAAAATTCCTGACAACCGTTCCACAAAAACCGATCTTTCCACTACAATTAGAAAGAGAATAATGGCAGCCATTGATGAGATCAAAAATAATATTAATATCGTCGACCTCGTGTCCGAGACAGTAAAACTGCGCAGAACCGGAAAAAATTACATCGGGTTCTGCCCGTTCCACAGCAACACACACACGCCGGCGTTCGTTGTCTTTCCGGATTCCGGCACATGGCGTTGTTTCGGGCAATGCGCGGAGGGCGGCGATATTTTCAGCTACCTGATGAAAAGGGACGGCCTGGATTTTCAGCAGGCGCTGCAGATGCTGGCAAAAAGAGCCGGTGTCCAGCTCGAAGATGCTCAATCCGAAGACAAATCAAGCAGGGAGACCCGCAAACGGCTGATTCAAATGATGTCGGATGCCGCCGACCTTTATCAAAATAACCTGCTGCTGAGCCCCGCGGGGAAGCGGGCTCTGGCCTACCTCGAAAAACGCGGCATCACCCGCGAGAGCATGGAAAAATTCCGTATGGGTTACGCCCTCGATTCCTGGGACAGCTCGCTGCAGCATCTGCTCTCCAAAGAGTATACCCGGGAAGAAATCATCGCCGTCGGGCTGGTCAGCGAACAGCGGAACGAGAAAGGCGATCCGGTTCCGGACGGGCGCGTATATGACCGCTTCCGCAACCGGATTATGATTCCGATCTGTGATTCCACCGGGAATCCAATCGCTTTCGGCGCCCGGATCCTCAACCCGGACGATGTGCCGAAATTTCTGAATTCACCGCAAACCGTCCTTTTCGATAAAGGCAAAACGCTGTTCGGGCTGAATCATGCCAAGCGGGCCATCCGTGAAAAGAACCAGGCCGTCATCGTCGAGGGCTATTTGGACGTGATCGTTCTGCACCAGGCCGGATTTGCCAACACGGTATCACCGATGGGGACCGCGCTGGGAGAATTCCAGGCAAGGCAGCTGGCAAGACAGGCGCGTCAGATTATTTTGGCGTTGGATGCCGATGCCGCCGGTGATAACGCCACCCGCAAAGGGATCGACATGATGCGCAGCGCATTAAAAGGCGGCGGTGAAGCTGCGGGAGCGGACGGACGAAACCTAATCCGGCAGGAGAGCAAACTGCATACAGACATCCGGATCACAAAGATCCCGGAAGGGATGGACCCGGACGAAGTCGTCCTGCGCAACCCGGACGAATGGCAGCGGATCCTGGACCAGGCGAAACCGATCGTGATTTATATGATGGAAACAGCCAGCGAGGGGAGAGACCTGGATGACGGCAAAGTGAAAAGCGAAATCGCGGAACAGATTCTGCCGCTGATTTTCGAAGTGCCGGATCCGATCGAACGGGAAACCTACCGGCAGCAGCTGGCCCGCCATTTAAAAATCAGCGAAACACTGCTGCAGTATACCCCGGCTGTAAAAACACAGCCGAGAAACGTGGCCAAAGCACGGGCCGCGTTCCCGGAAAAGCCCCGGTTGACTTCCGAGTCGTCCCTGATTTTTGACCCGAAGGCCGGATTTTACAGCAAAGAGATAACGATTCTGCAGTATCTGTTTCATTTCTATGAATCGCCCGGATCTTTCTCAAAAATAGATCGGATTTTCCGAAAATTCCATCTGATGCCGCTCCAGCCTGAAGATTTTGAACAGACCGACCTGCGGGAGATTGCGGAATGTTATTTCAAAGGGATCAATCAGGACGAAGAATTGAATACAAAAAAATATATCCGGGACAACCTTCCGGATACCGTGACTGCAACCTTTGCAAGAATTGAAAAGCCCAATTTCCAGGGCTCGGTAAATCTCGTTGAATTGGACAAAGACCTCGCCCGTTCCATCGCTTTTTTACGCAATGAAAAATGTAACTTCAGCATCATTGAAATTCAAACGTTATGCGGGGATGGCGCGGATACGGACAGCGGTCCGAAAGAATTCCAGCCCATTTTGGAGCAGCTGAAAAGAGAAAGGAACCATTTGGAGAAGCTGCTGGACAGCCTGAGCCAGAAATACGGATAAATAAAAGAAGAATTAAGTAGCCGGATACGGAGGAGCATGAAAAAAGCATCAAAAAATATTCAAAGCGATGACGAAGAATTATCCCCCAGCCAGTTCCCCATCGATTCAGATTTCGATGCGGATAGCTTCCCGGAAAAAGACCCGGAAGACGCCGCCAATCTTTTGTCCGATGACCAGTTAATTGGCGGAGAAGCGACTTATGAAGACCCGGTACGGTTATATCTGAAAGAAATCGGACTGATCGATCTATTGGACACAGACAGTGAATTCCGTCT
>CALAEB010000351.1 GCA_937890875.1 uncultured Anaerolineaceae bacterium
GGAACCGGATCAAACCCGCCGGGATTGAAAGGATTGCAGCGGAGAACACGCCAGATTGCCATCGGAACGCCCTTAATTGCACCATACTTATAAATCGCCTGGTAAGCATAATGGGAACAACTCGGATAAAATCTGCAGGTATCACCCGGGAGCAATTTTGAAAAAGAATACTGATATGCCCGAATCAGCAACAAGAAAAACCATCGGGGAGTCGTATTCAACCTGAACGGCAGATCCCGAAGGCGAGGTTCCTTCACAGACGGTTCGTCATCCGCGCATGAACAGCGGTTGTCATGCATATGCATCGGTAAAGGGGTTGAAGAATCCGGCAGCAATTGGTTCACTTTGGTAAAACAGAAGGTTTATGAACAGCGGCTTTCCGCAACAACTGCAACAAAACAGCAGCAATCTCAGCCGTCTCAGCTTGAAGAATCGGTTTCCGTGCCAAAACCAGGATCTGATCCTGCGGTTGAATAAAATCGAAAACTTCGTCCACAGCGGCCCGTATCAATCGCTTCGCACGATTTCGTTCAACCGCCCCGCCAACCGATTTTGTGGCAACCACACCGATTTTAGCTTCCGTCTGATCCATGTCCGATAAGATGATTAAAACAAGAAGCGGGTGCGGAAAGGATTTTCCTCTCAGCCTCACCCGCTGAATATCACTTGCTCGGTTCAGACGTTTCCGACGTTCCAAAAGTCTGCTCGCTCAGATTTGCGCATTTGTCTGATTGTTGCGTTAATTACAGCCCGTCCTGTCCTCTTACCAGCGAATGCGTTTCACATGATTATTCATGGAAACAGTGAGGCTGTGGCGGCCGCGTGCGCGCCGGCGTTTCAAAACTTCACGCCCGTCCGCGGTTGCCATGCGTTCACGAAAGCCATGCACACGCAGGCGGCGGCGTTTTTTGGGTTGATAAGTCCGTTTGGTTGACATTTGTTTTCCTTTCCAGTTGCTTTCCTGTCAACGGTACTTTCCGGCCGGGTTCCGTCTGCCGCAGGCTCAGACATTTCAAAAAGTTTTTTATCCAAAAGCGTTTTGAAATATCGGTTCCCCTGACATCAACCAGGTGTTTCCCGTTGTAAGATTTCTTTTAGCCGCTAAATTATATCTTAATCAAGTCTTCCGGTCAAATATATTGTTATGTTTGACAGCAATTCGAAATCCCAAAATGATATTCGGCAGTACTGTCGGTTTCCTCTCTTATCCGGACAGAATATCCGTATTCCGAACGCCTGTATATTTGCGGAATGTGGAAATATGATATATTTTTGATATAAACGGATCAGCTTTTTGCGAATGTCCCGGTTTTCTTTCCTGGGACAATGCGCGAATTTGTTTTAAGATGTGTTTTGTATGCTTGTGCAATTAACTTTTGAGGTCGATATGAACACATACGATAATCTCAGAATAAATCCGGTTGAAAAAAGCAACTGGAACGACTTTGAAGATTTTTTTGAAGCAAAAGGAATTTTACGCAATTGCTGGTGTATGGCCTGGCGCATGACAAAAGAGGAAAAGAAAAACAACACACCGGCCTGCCGTAAAGAATACATCAAAGCCCGCGTGCAGGCAGGCATACCGATCGGTCTTTTGGCATATGGGAATGAACGGACAATAGCATGGTGCGCTATTGCTCCAAAGGAAAGTTATACCAATTTGGGCGGCAATGACAGCCTTGCCAATATATGGTCGCTTACCTGCTTTTACATACTGCCGGAATACAGAAAGCGTGGTTTTGTGCATCTGCTGATTGAAGCGGCAAAGCAGTACGCGAAAGATAATGGCGGCCAGTATCTGGAAGCCTATCCGGTTGCGGAAGACTCCCCCAGTTACCGCTACATGGGTTTTGTCAGAACTTTTGAAAAAGAGGGGTTTTCACACACAGGCAAAGCGGGCAGCCGACGGAACGTTATGATCTGCCAATTAGCGGCAGCATAATTTCCAGTTTTACAAAATCATAGCGGATACCGGCAATTCGAAAGAAGATGCAGGCGCGAAAAACAATGAACGCCTGAAAAAGGTAAATTTGCAGTTTCGTTTGTTACATTTCCGCAAGCTGACTGCCGCTGCCCGAACCAAAGAAAGAATCTCTTTTTAATACGCCGAAATCCCGAATCCATATAAAAAACAGAGACGTCCGGCTTGGACGCCTCTGTCTTTTATATTTTTATGGACCGTTTCAGGCTTTGCAGCCGGTCTATGTCCGCCAACCGGCTCAGTAACAGCGCCAGTTCACGTGGTCGGAGTAGAGTTTCCCGGTCATGTACAGGCCCAGATCAGAGAAATTGACCGCGATGCTCGCCGGGGAATCACTGTTCATCTGGCTGCCCAGGCTGGTGATATAAACATGCCCTCTCAAAGTTACTTCACCACCGGGGATCAGCGGCACCCGGTTGCCTTCCGGAGCGATACTGGAAAGCCAGAAGAAGGAGATCGGATTTCCGCCATTGACTGCCACAGCGCCCGGAAGATTGACATAGCCCATCTTCGCGCCGACATTGCGCAGCCGCACCTGGTAGACACCGAAGCGTCCGCATTTCTGATACAGCCCGACAACCGCTTTGTCATAGGTGTTATACCAGCCGGAGGGTTCAATCGGATCGTCATCACCGAAAGATGCCTTGATCGGAGAAACCGGGACAATTTTCGCATTGCACAGTTCGGCAGGTCCGCGGCGGCCGCTCAGCGTGCCGGTCAGCATGACTTTATTCCCGCCCAGCCGCCAGTATGCGGTCAGCGGTTCCAGGTTGTTGGTATCGGTCAGCGGGTTCTTCAGTTCATCGATCTGAACTTCAAAGCGGATCTTATCGTTCGCTTTCACGTTCAGCCGCTGTCCCGGGTAGCAATAGTCGCCGCCCAGCGGATAACCGCTGCTGCCATACCGGGTATACCGGCAGATATAATCGGAATAAGCGGTAGTGCCGAGATAAACATCCGAAGGGACGATGAAATTGACGCCGGTCGGGACCGTGACATCCACCCGGAATTCCGCTTTGCCATTGCACTGCTGATAGTAACCATTCAGCGGTTGATTGATGACACCGGTCTGGCACAAATCCGGCGCGCTGGTATCCACCGACGAAGTTCCGCTGACAGTGAATGTTTTTGCCGGATCCGGAGCTGCCCAGCGGCTGTCGGATTGTGAAACTTCAACGTCAAAGGTCGGGTTTGCAGTTCCGTCAAAGACAACCGGAATCGTCACATATCCGCTCAGGGTCGCCTTTCCGTCCGAACCGTAATAGACCTTTTCGCAGCTGTCACCGAACTGGGTGCGGCAGCCTTTGAGTTCATACTCGCCGACTGCGGGTCCGACAGAGACATTTTTAACCTTAATCGACCGGATAAAAGTCACATAAGGCGTCCCCGTGATTGTCCCCTGCTGTTCTAATTTGATGGTAACTTTCAGCTTGCCGTCACCGCACTTTACATAGGTGGCGGTGGCCGTCGCTGAGGCTCCATCCGCAAAGGATTTGGCTTCATAATTCGCTTCCGGCGTTACAGCAAAGGGTTCAACACTTTTGGAATCGTAATCGTCGAAAACATTATCTTCCGAATCCACACCGGCCAGGCCAAAGGATTCCGCATCCCAGTCTTCGATTGTTCCGAAGTAACCGGAAACTTCCTCCTCATCCCAATCCTGTGCAAATACGGGGAATATTGAAATGCTCAGGAGTAATACCAGAGCCAATAAAATGGAAAGTGTTTGTTTTTTCATAAGAGTCCTAACCTCATTTCTTCCGAAATAAAATTCCCGTTTTTGTACTTCAAATAAAATAAGTACATTCTTATTGTTGCAAGTACAATGCCATTTACGGCATTTTCGGGTTTTATCATCCCGCGGATTTTTAAAATCCAGCTTTTCATTATCTTGCTTCTTATAAGAGTGCATGTTTTAAGCCAAAAAGAATTGTTCCCCAAAAATGAAGAAGCGTCACTGACGTAATTCGCAGTGACGCTTCTTCATTTTTCTAAACCCTCACAGCGATCGTCCCGTCAAGATAACTGCCGAAAACGGCGTAAGAACACCGTGTTGGAGCGAAGGCTATATTCATTCTCAAGCACCCCAAGGCAGACGAGGGACCGGATAAAAACATATTGAAACAAACGTGGGGCGTGCCAATGACACGCCCCACGTTTCTTATTCCGTAAGAATCTTCGATATATTGCCTGTTGCCCAGCCTGGCTCTACAACCCTTTCATCCAATCCAGCAAAAGCCGGACCCCGAATCCGGTTGCGCCGGGAACAGCGTAAGCCGAAGCTTTTTCGGAATCCGCCACGCCGGCAATATCAAAATGCGCCCAGGGAACATCTTCCTTCACAAACTGTTTCAGGAAAATCCCGCCGGTCACCGGTGATCCCCAACGTCCGCCGGAGTTCTTGATGTCCGCGTCCGTGCTCTTGATCAATTCGGCGTAGTCATCGTCATGCGGCAGCCGCCAGATCCGCTCCCAGGTCTTTTCACCCGAAGCGAACAACGCATTAAACAAATCCGAGTCATTGCTCAACACCCCCGCGCGGACATGGCCGTAAGCCACGACACAGCCGCCGGTCAGCGTCGCCAGATCAATCAACGCGGCCGGTTCATAATGCTGCTGCGCGTAGGTCAACCCATCCGCCAGGACCAGCCGTCCCTCGGCATCCGTACTGATGACTTCAATCGTCAACCCGGAAAGGCTGCGCAGAATATCATCCGGGCGATAAGATTGCGCACTCAGCATATTTTCCGCTGCGCAGATCACACCAATGATCGGCGTCTCATACTTCAGCGCAGCGGCAGCCCGCAAAGTGCCCAGCACAGCCATCGCGCCGCATTTGTCATATTTCATCCCCACCATGCTGTCCGCCGGTTTAATGGAGTAGCCGCCGGAATCAAACGTGATCGCCTTGCCGACCAGGACAACCGGCTTTGCCTTTTTGGTACCGGGATATTCCAGAAGAATCATGCGGGACGGGGTTTGGCTGCCCTGCCCAACCGCGACGATCGACCCGGCGCCCATTTCCGCCAGAGCCTGTTCATCCAAAACCGTACATTTCAACCCATATTCATGAGCCAAAAGCTGGCTCCGTTCCGCCAAAGTCTCCGGATTGATCACGGAAGCCGGCTCATGTGCCCAATCCCGCGCCATATTCACCGCATCGCAAACGATCCGCCGTTCTTCCAACAGCAGATGATATGCCTGATCCAGATAAAGGACGGACTCCTTTTTCTCAGGCGCATCTTTTTTGTAGCGGTCAAACTCAAAACTGCCGAGCAGCAGTCCCTCTATCAGACTGGCTTTTTCGGCATCTTCCGCTACATCCGCCAGTTCAAGCCAGGCCGTTTCCGGTGCGGCGGTTTTCAGCCAGCCGGCGATTCTTCCGCCGATGGCGCGGTATGAATCCGCGTTCAGCTTTTCGCCGGCAAAAAAGGTCACAACCATATCTCCGGCAGATTTCTCAACGACAAAATCACCGGCTTTTTTCAACGGCAAATCGGTATCACCGCTCACGATGCGGAGAATTGTCGTGTTCCGCGGTTTTTGATCAACAGTTTTTACACCCAATGTCGATTTTTTATTTAAAATATCGTTCATTCATTCCTTCTGTGTACAAATTCTCATTTTAGCGCCCGACTGAAAACACGGACAACGATTCGAAACATAGGAAGGATTCTTTGTTGTTCTTCTGTTTTTGCGCTCCGCGCAAAAACAGAAGAACAACAAAATTTCTCTCCTTATTCGAAAGGTCTGTCTGAATTTCGAGTTGCTGAAACGCGGGAAACAAGCCGAGAGGCAATATGGTTGTCTCTCTCCCGGTCAGCTGCGCTGCAGAAATCCAAATACGGGAAAATATTCAGTGGTTCATCCGGTTTTTGCGAAACGAAAACCGGATGAACCACAAGCTGCCCTTTTCATCTACGACGAATCCGCTTATTCCGCGCTGGTCAAGCAGGGGCAAAGGAATTAACGATTCATCCGACAGTCCCAAACCACCGCCCTTCGCGCGAAAACGTCTTTACGCAGTCAGTTTCAGGTCTTTGGCCGCTTTCACTTCATCCATCCGCCCGAAAGGCGTGGTAAACGGCGCGCCGTGCAGCAGTTCCGGCTGTTCATGCGCTTCTCTGGCAATTGCGAGCATCGCCTCAATAAACGCATCCAGCGTTTGCTTGCTTTCGGTTTCGGTCGGTTCAATCATCAGCGCTTCATGCACAATCAGCGGGAAGTAATTGGTCGGCGGATGGAACTTGTAATCCATCAGCCGCTTCGCCACATCCAGCGCGCGTACACCCGGCGCATCCTCCCATTTTGCATCCAGCACAAACTCGTGCATGCAGGTCCGGTCATATGGCAGCGGATACGCATTCTTCAACGCGTGCATCAGATAATTCGCGTTCAGCGCCGCATGTTCGGCGATCCGCCGCATTCCGTCGGCGCCCTGCATCAGACAGTAAGTGTAGGCCCGAACGATCACAGCAAAATGGCCTGAAAAAGCGCCCACCCGGCCGATACTTTTCTCCGGCATCTTCCAGCCGTACAGCGGCGGGAGCTCCTCTGTCGCCGGTTCCAGCACAGCCGCCAGCGGCCCCGGCAGGAACGGCGCCAATGTGTCCGTGCAGACCACCGCGCCTGCGCCCGGCCCGCCGCCGCCATGCGGCGTGGCGAAAGTCTTGTGCAGGTTGAAATGCAGCACATCAAACCCGAGTTCCGCCGGTTTCACGACCCCCAGCAGCGCGTTCATGTTGGCGCCATCGCCATAAACCAGCCCGCCGGCCTGATGGATCAAGCCGGTGACCTGGTCGATATTCTCGTCAAACAAGCCGAGCGTGTTCGGATTGGTGATCATAATGCCAGCCAAGTCCTCATTGCACAGCGCGCGCAGGCCGTCCAGGTCAATATTCCCGCGGGCATCCGTAGGTACCGGTTTCACCGTAAAGCCGCTCATGACGGAAGAAGCCGGGTTCGTGCCATGCGCACTGTCCGGAATCAGCATCACCTTGCGCCGGTCGTTCTTGCGGTCCGCATGATACGCGGCGATCATCTTCACGCCACAGAACTCACCCTGCGCACCGGCAGCCGGTGTCAGTGATCCGGCGGTAAACCCGCTGACTTTCTGCAGAATGTCCTGCATCTCATAAACCAGCAATAATGCGCCCTGCAGCGTCTCAATCGGCTGAGCCGGATGCAGCTGCGAAAATCCCGGCATGCGGGCAGTCCGCTCGCAAATTTTCGGATTGTATTTCATCGTGCAGGAACCCAATGGGTAAAAACCCAGGTCCACCGCGTAATTCAGCTCCGAGAGCAGCGTGAAATGACGCACCACATCCAGCTCGGAAAGTTCCGGCATCGGCAGATCACTCCGCTCAAGAGCCGGGTCCAATTCCGCGGATGGCACATCCGGCTGCGGAAAACGGAAACCGGCACGCCCCGTGGAAGAGAGTTCAAAAACGGTCGGTTGTTCATGCTTCGTGGTCATGGTCATCTCCCGCCAGGACATGGCAAAAATTATCAATGTCCTCTTTCGAATTCATCTCAGTCACAGCGACCAGCATCGCATTTCCCAACGACGGCCAATCCGAAGACAGGTCATATCCGCCCAGAATGCTGTGATGCAGCAAGTGTTCATTAAACGCCACAACCGGTTCCGGACAAACCACAACAAATTCATGGAAAAACGTCCCGCTGTTCAGCACTTTGAATCCCGGAATTGAGCCGATCTTCGCCGCGGCGTAATGCGCCTTGTCATAACACAGCCGGGCCACAGACCGTAGCCCTTCCTTGCCGAGCAGGCTCAGGTAAATCGCCGCCGCCAGCGCGTTCAGACCTTGATTGGAACAAATGTTGGAGGTGGCTTTTTCACGGCGGATATGCTGCTCACGGGCGGTCAGCGTCAGCACGTACCCTTTTTGCCCGCGGTTGTCCACCGTCTCTCCGACAATCCGGCCGGACATTTTCCGCGCCAATTCTTTCCGGGTGGCGAAAAGCCCCAGGTACGGGCCGCCCATCGCCGGCGGAATTCCCAGCGGCTGGCCTTCTCCCACAACCACATCCGCGCCCATTTCACCGGGCGTTTTCAGCAATCCCAGCGCGATCGGATTCACGCACACGCAAAACAACGCGCCTTTTGCGTGAACCGCCGCGGCGAGTTCGGTAAAATCATGAACCTGGCCGAAAAAGTCGGGATATTGCACGACCACCATCGCGGTGGAGTCATCTGTCATTTCCGCCAGCCGCCGCGGATTAATTTCATCCAGCGACACAGTCTCCGGGACATCGATCCGCATCCCGTCAAAATCCTGCAAATACGTCCGCATCACAGCCTGATAATGCGGATGCAGACCGGCAGAAACCAGAATCCGTTTACGTTTTCCGCGATATTGATGGTAAGCCAGAATTCCGGCTTCGGCGCAGGAGGTCGCACCGTCATAATGGGAAGCGTTCGATACGTCCATGCCGGTCAGCCGGGCAATCAAGCTTTGATATTCGAAAATTGCCTGCAAGGTCCCCTGCGAGATTTCCGGCTGATACGGCGTATATGCCGTATAAAATTCACCGCGGCTGATCAGGTTGTCGATCGCCGCAGGGATATAATGCCGATAGGCTCCCGCACCGAGAAAACAGGACGCATCTTCCAAAGAGAAATTCGCCTCCGCCATCTCTTTCAGCTGCGCAGCCGTCTCCATCTCAGTCAGTCCCGGAAGCAAATCCAGCCTGGGAAAACGCTGCGCTTTCGGAACCGCCTCAAACAGATCCTCAATACTTTTTACGCCGATCGAAGCGAGCATCTCCTCCCGTTCGGCTGGACTGTGAGGAATAAACATGCGTTACTCCCGTTGTTCACAATACGCCTGATAAGCAGCGGCATCCATCAGATCGGAAGTATCAAACCCGTCTTCATTCTCAAGTTTGACCAGCCAGGCAATGCCGAACGGGTCGGTGTTAAGGATCTCCGGCTTATCCACTGCCGCTTCATTGGCAGCGGTCACACGTCCGGACACCGGCGTGTAAACGTCCGACGCGGCTTTGACAGATTCAACAGTCCCAATCAGATCGGACGCTTCCAGTTCATCGCCTTCCGAAACACTGATCTCAACAAACACGATGTCAGAAAGCGCATTTTGTGCGTAATCAGTAATACCAATAACGGCCGTTTTGCCATCAATTTCGACCCACTCGTCATTTTTTGAGTAAAGAAATTTGGGATTAATGTCCATTCAGAGCTCCTTCACCTGATCTTTTCTTTCAATTATACGCGAGAAGGACAGGAAAAGTGAAGGGACCTCTTCACTGCCCGCTTTTATGAAATTTCCATGATCGCCAAATTTTCAGATTGTGTTTCCGCCGGATCAGATTCCAAAGGAGGCCGGAAAATCAAAAAATTGACTGCAAGCCCGACCACGGTGCCGACAAAAGTACCGAAAATCCTGCTCAAGCCATAGACCCAGGCATTTTCCATCGTGTTCAGATAGGCTACCGCGAAGTATACGATCGCAGCGGGAACAATGCTTTCCCGTTTGTTTGCCGCATTGTGGATATAAATGATGGGAATAAGCCCCAGAGAGATAATCAGGATATTCCCAGTGAATGAAGCAATTCCAATGCCGACCAATCCTCCGATCAACGTCCCGATGTTACGGATCACTGCCGCCCGCAGCGAGGAAGAGACGGTTTTTTCAACAGCCACCACTGCGCCGATACATGCAAAAAACATGGATTGATGGAAAACGTACTTCATCAACATCGCTGCCAGAACAACGGCAATCACTGTTTTTAATGTCCGCAGTCCCAAAAAAGATGAAAGGGTTTTTCTCACTTCTGAATCCTCATTTTCACTGATAATGCCTGCGTTTTTGCCATGGCCATACCGTTTAAGTGATGATCCATCCGGGCAGTTTCCCGCAGAAAGCGAACATATAATAGCACAGAGCAGCCGGAAACTCAAATTTTTGTTGCTGATTGTTATTGGTCACCGGCGATACGCCCGGTCCCGAAAGGATTCAATGAAAAAAAAGGGCCTGGTACAAGAAACCGGACCCGCAGAACGTTTTATAACTGGTTGTGACAGACAGCTTAAGCCTGATTATCACCCTTATTAATTTCTCGAACAGTTTCGAGCGGTATCTTCGGTTCGCGATCACTGGTCAGCAAACCGTTCTGTTCTTTTCCGATATCCGTCAGCTGCGTATAACAATACCCCTGAACATATTTGGAACAGCGAAAGGCATTAATAAGTTCCCGGAATTGGTCAGTATACTCTTCCAGCGTCTTGCGCTCAGAGTATCCCCAGAGGCCATCGCTATTTTCATCCTGAGAAAAGCGTATACCGCCGAACTCGCTGACGATGATGGGCTGGTTGTCATATTGCTTATCTCCGATAAATAATTTCTTGCCGTTCGGTAAAAATTCAAGTATCTTTTCCAGATGGGCATAACGGTCTCTCATCACCGCTACGGAGGATTCATAATCATGAATCGTAAGGATATCCGTGCAGATATGCTCCCAGCCGTCATTATCGATGACCAACCGTGAACTGTCCAAAGATTTTGTTATGTGAAACAACGCTTTACAATGTTCCTGCTGCAGGGTGTTTTTTTGTATTTCCTGCACTGCCCAAGACTCATTTAAAGGTACCCAGGCCACGATACAAGGGTGATTGTAATCTCTTTGCACAGCCTCTATCCATTCCCTGTACATCCTTACGGCATATTCATCCGAGTAAAGATAGGCGGATCCGATTTCTCCCCAGACCAATAGCCCCATGCGATCCGCATGGTAAAGGAAACGGGGATCCTCAACTTTTTGGTGTTTGCGAACCCCATTAAATCCCATGGCTTTCACCAATTCAATATCTTTTATAAACGCCTCATCCGATGGAGCCGTCATCAATGACGCTGGCCAATAACCTTGATCCAGGATCAGCTTCTGATAATAAGGCCGGTTGTTCAGCATAAACATATTGTTTTCAACAGACACTTTGCGCATTCCAAAATATGAGGAAACAGTATCCGTAACCTGTCCCTCGTTACATACATTGAATACGACGTCGAATAATCTGGGCGTTTCCGGCGACCATGCAAGGTCCTCATAGAAATTCCATGCCGACAGGACAGGCTGATCCAGGCTGACAGACAAGGAACCTTTGCCGCTCTGTGATTGAACGGAAACACTGGTCACCAGAATACTTTCAAACGATATTTGTATTTTCATCGTCGTGCCCTTACCGCCGCAAATCTTGTAATCGAACTTAATGGCTTTCTCATCGAACAGCGGGGTGATCCGAACAGTTTCCAAATGGATATACGGAACAGCTTCCAGCCACACACTTTGCCAGATTCCGGTCGTACGGGTATAGAATATACTTCTTGGTTTATCTTCCCAAAACTGCTTCCCGCGCGGCATTTCGAGGTCCATATGGTCATCCACCGCTTTTACGACAAAAGTGTTTGATTTGTCAAAAGATACCGCATCGGTAATATCCGCACAAAAGCCGGTCTGACCGCCTGTATGTTCGGCAACCATAATCTCGTTGACCCAAACCTTACATGAATAATCGACCGCACCGAAGTGAAGAAAGATACGACTGCCACGCATGGACAATGGGATCATGGACGTCCTTCGATACCATACAGTGTGATGGAATTCAGTAATTCCCAGCCCGGACAGCTTACTTTCAAAAGCAAAAGGCACGTTTATTTTTCGATCGAACTTGTCAGTATCAAACGAAAAATCCCATTCTCCGTTTAATGAAAGCCAATTGTCGCGCATAAATACTGGTCTGGGATATTCATTCCTGTAAATATTTGTCATTCAGTTCTCCAAGATTGTCTGTTTCGTAATATGTCATAAAAAATACGGTAACCACCGCTCTGAAAACAGTGAGAATTTTCGCAAGATTCAGGCAATTAAAGTTAAAGTGTCAAAGCTAAAATTCGTAAAAAGAGGAAGCTGTGGTTTTATTACTTTCAATTGAATATTTATCAAATCTGGCTTCCGTTATTCTATAATTTTTTATTCGGATTCCAGTTGCCCCAAACAGGATCGGACAGGAATCATGATATTCCAGTACGGGCTCCGGATTATCTCCGACGTATACACAGATATCGTTGACCTCCACCCGGAGACGCAGGCGATAGTTGCTGGCATTTCCAAGATTTATATTTTTAAAAAGCAGTTCCTTTTCGTTGTACCTGTGCTTCGTGAGCACAACGCGGCCGTTTTCTAAAGAAACGCAATATCCAATAAAGAAATTGATCCCTAATTTCTTATCATCTCCTTCACCACCATCAGCCAATTCGCTTCCCCGAAACAGAATCCCGACAGAAGAATTTTCAATTTTCGGAAAATCATCCAGTTCTAAGACTGCTTCAAAACAGGGGCAATCCGTCCCTCCCCAGCACCGCTTGTCATACGGGCCGAAATCCGTTATTTTTTCCGAGACAAACGCATCGCTGCTCCGTGAATGAATGAAAAGGACCGCGGGACGCTCCTGTCCATGACCGAAAGTAAGGGAAACTTCCTGCAGTCCTTGCGGCAACCTGACAACATATAAAACGATATCACGGCTCATCGCTATCGGCTTGCATCCCACCTGGCCCTCATCCAATTCAACGGTCAGTAAATTTTGCGCCTGATTGGCTTCTTTGCAGGCAATGGCAACGATATATTCCCCAGATTCCGCAACGTTGAGACGAATTTTTTCATTCTTCCGCCCGCTCAGCGGCACCGTACAAGGCAGAGGAACGAACAACCCGGCAGCTGCAGTCTGCATATTCCCTGCGCTGAATGCCGTGTAGCCCATTGCGACTTTTGGCCCTTCAGAGAAATAACCGATTCGATCTCCGGAACGAATCAGCATCTTACATTCTGTTGTTTTTCTGCCATCCACATATAAACTGGCTTCTTCCGTACTGTAACGAATCTGTAAAGCGTGAAGCGCATTATGCTGATAGGGATAAGGAATGACGTATTCATTCAGCAAGAGCCCGTCCGTCTGAAGAATTCTTATCCGGTTGGAAGCAGGGCTCATGACCACACGATAAAACCCAATTTCAACACCGTAGGATCCTTCACCATCCTCTCCATCCTTTATGAACAGGTTAAACTCAACGACTCCTGAATCACTGTACAAAGGATTCTCACATACATAATGCAAATTTCCTGAAGATACGAGGAAGTTGCCACAGACAGTGCAGCTCCCCTTGAGAAGCTCCCAGGATTTAGGATGGTTCCCCGAAATCATATTGTCAAAGAAATCCGCTGATTTCGGACTGGGCTGCGGATAATTTGTCGGGCCCAGAACGCGCACGTCTTCATCAAGGATTATGGCATCAATGTTTAAATTGCGCGTTTTATCCGGATTTAAATTGTGATAAACGATATAACGGGTGAACATATCCGGGCCATAAACAGTGGAGCTGTGTCCCAAACCGAAAAACGGTCCCTCTGTATGGATGACAACAGGGTTATGCACACAGTCAACATATCCGGTCAGCGGATGATCACTTATTGCGGCGTTGATCCGATAACCTTTGGAAAGGTAATGATTCCCGGTAAAGGTCATGTAATATTTCCCGTTTTCCTTAACGACCAACGGGCCTTCCGTCCAGCCTTCCATGAATGCTCCCGTATGCACCGGTTCACCAAATTCGACTGGAGATTTCATTTCGCAGCCCAGGATTCCGCTGTCATTCGCCCAATAAAAGTACCACTTCCCGTCATCGTCAATAAAAACCGATCCGTCAATATTGTGCCCGACATTACCGGTCACCGCATGGAACGGTCCTGTGGCATTTTCACTTTTTAACACATAATGGCCTAAACCGTGCGGAGAGGTGTACATGTAGAACAAACCATTCCAATACACCACTTCCGGGGCAAAAGGCACCTGCGCAGGAAATACATCCTCAGCGATAGTCGGCCCTTCACGCCTCCATTCGACCAGATTATCGGAACTCCAGCAACAAATATCCGGATTCGTAAAGTACAAATAATATTTTCCATTATGCCGCAGCACAAAGGGGTCAGGAATATCGTCACTTGTATTAATCGGATTGCAATAAAATTCCATGGTTATCCCTTTATACCGGTCATGGCAAACGATTCGGTAAAATGCTTCTGAAACGCAACAAACAAAATGATCACAGGCAACTCAGCGATCAATGCCGCAGCCATCATATGCGGGATATTTGTTTGTTGAACATAATGCGAATTAAGCATTGCAATCGCCACCTGCACAGTCTGCCTGGATTCACTGTGTGTAAATACCATCGGCCCGAAATAATCATTCCAGGTCGTCATAAAGAGCATGATCACATTGGCTGCAATAGCGGGTTTGCAAAGTGGCAGGTAAATGCGCAAGTAAGCTCCGAAGTATCCGCAGCCGTCAATCTTAGCCGCATCCAGCAATTCCTTGGGAAGACCAACGATATATTGGCGCAGGAAAAATATGGTGTTGATATTGCACAATGACGCCGGAACAATCATGGGAAGCAATGTATCGATCCATTTTATTTTTGAATAGATCACAAACTGCGGAACCAGCAAGACGACCAGAGGAACCATCATCGTGGAAAGCAGCATCGTGAATATGAATTTTTTCAGCGGAAACCTGAGTTTCGAAAACGCAAAGGCAGCCATGCTTGAAGTAAAAGTACTGAACACGACCACGAGAACACTGATGATGGTGCTGTTTTTGATTCCGGTGAGTAAATTGGAAGCTGTCCAAATTTCCCTGTAGTTTTCCCATTTCACAGGATCCGGTATCCACTGAGGAGGAATGGTGTACACGAGATTGGGTTCCTTCAGAGAGGTACTGATCATCCATATAAAGGGGAGGATCATTGTACATGCGCCAATCAGGATTATGATGAATACGACAACGCGTCCCGGGGTCGTTTTCCTTTGCATGAATTAATCTCCTTCATATACCCATCTGCGTGAGATCGCGAATTGAATAATCGTCAGCAAGAATATAAATGCCCCGAAAACCAGGGCAGCCGCGGAAGCATATCCCATCTGGCTGCTGGAAAATGCTTTTTGCCAGATATAAAAGACAATGGTCCCGACGCCAAATCCGCGCCCGCCATCCGGGGTAAACATCTGCACTTCAACAAAAGTTTGAAGCGATCCGATAACGCCGACAATCATCAGATAAAAAGTTGTGGGCGTGATTAGCGGCAGGGTGATCTTAAAATACTGCTGCAGAGACGAAGCGCCGTCTATCTGCGCAGCTTCATAATATGATCTGGGTACTGCCTTAAGCGCTGCAATATAATAAATGGATATAATTCCAATCATTTTCCACGAAATCATCAGGACAATCATTCGTTTTGTCCATAATGGATCCCCCAGCCAATTGGGCGGATCCGCTACACCCAGCCCCCTGAGAAAATCGTTTATCAGGCCGTATTCAGAATTAAAAAGCCACTTCCATATGAGTGTGAGTGAGACCACTGAAGATATATAAGGCAGATAATAGATTGCCCGGAAAACCTTTTGGCCCAGGATGTTTTTATGGCATGCGTAGCCAAAAAGCAGCGCAAAAACAATATAAATCGGCACCGGAATGAGCATGTATAAGGTATTTTGGAGAGCTTTCCAGAACTTTGGATCCGCGAATAATCTGTCGTAATTTCGCAGCCCGACAAACATCTTTTTTTCAGATAATATATTCCAGTTTGTAAAGCTCGCGTAAACACAAACCGCAATCGGCAATAAGAAAAATACAATAAAATATAAAATAGAGGGGGTAACGAATAGCAGTCCCGCAATACCTTCCCTCTGTTTCAAACTGATTTTATGTTTTTTCATCATTTACTTTCTGTATCTATACACCCGCAGAATTCGGAGAGCGGCAAAATACCGGAAAGTGGATCACCTGCCGATATTTGGCCGTTACAAAAAATTTACAAGCTTCCGATCTTCAATCTGCCGAGTATTCTTTTTTCTGTTCAATGCTGTCGTCCAGCAATTGTTGAATAGTCGCCTTGATCGAAGTGCAGTACTCCTGCGCAGTCATTTCGCCATTGTATACCGCGGCGGTATTGGAGTTGAATTCCGCGAACCATTCCTGATTGAAGGTCCGTGACTGGGTAGCAAGCCGAGCGTGGTTTTCCAGAATATCAATGAGTACATCCTTGCCGGCAGGCGCATTTTCAAATGCACTGTATTCACCCGTTGCCATGTCTTTCAGCGTGGGAATCGCCTGACCATTTGTGTATGCGATCCGCTGTGCTTCTTCGTTGAAAGCCAAATAGGCTGCCAGGTTGGCGGCAGCTTCCGGATAGGCAGTTGCCGAGGAAACAGCCAAGCCAGCGCTTCCAAACCAGATTTCACTCTCACCGACATTCGGACTTACCGGCCAGTTCATAACATCCCATTCAAAATTGGTATTTGCCCAAAGATCGCCGAAACTCCAAGAGCCTGTACCAATCATTGCAACTTTACCCTGCTTAAAGCGATCATAATCACTAAGGGCCTGGGTTTCGGAAGGGGTTGGAGCAACGCCATGAACCAGGCTGAGGTCTGCAG
>CALAEB010000352.1 GCA_937890875.1 uncultured Anaerolineaceae bacterium
ATCGAAGTTGATGCGGTGGAGAATCTTTCCGACTGATCATCCACCAGATCGCTTTCGGAAAGATTCTCCACCGCATCAACTTCGATGGTTGTTCTGCGCTCGTCGCCGAATTTCTTCGCGAGTTCATCCGTCTCCTGATTAATGATCGCCAGCTGCTTTTTCGGATCCGCCAGCAAATCGTTCAGATAAGCGATTCTGGCCATCAATTCCTGCTGTTCCTGTTCGATCTTGAGACGCTCCAGTGCGGAAAGCCGGCGCAGCTGCAAATCCAGAATCGCCTGTGCCTGCAATTCAGACAGGCCGAAACGCGCCATCAGTTCATTACGGGCTGTCTCGGTATCTTTCGCCGCCCGGATCAGCGCAATCACTTCGTCCAGATTGGACAGCGCAATCAGCAGCCCGTCCAGGATATGTGCGCGGGCCTTCGCTTTTTCCAGCTCAAACCGGGTGCGGCGCTGAATCACTTCGACCCGGTGTTCAATAAAGATCTGGAGCGCCCTTTTGAACGAGAGCGTTCGCGGCTGATTATTCACCAGTGCCAGCAGCTGAACCCCGAACGTTGACTGCAGCAGTGTGTGCTTATACAGCAGGTTTAATACCTGCTTCGGCTGCCCGTTTTTCTTCAACTCGATGACAATCCGCATTCCGGTGCGGTCGGACTCGTCCCGCAGATCGGAAATGGTATCAATTTTGCCTTCCCGGACAAGCTCGGCAATCCGTTCGATCAGCGTTGTTTTGTTGACCTGATAGGGAATTTCTGTGATGATGATATCATACCGCCCCGGACGGTTTTCCTCGACATGGGTGCGTCCGCGCACCACAATCCGCCCGCGCCCGGTTGAATAAGCCTGTAAAATGCCTTCCCGCCCGATAATAATGCCGCCGGTGGGAAAATCAGGCCCCTGCACAAAATGCATCATCTCATCGACAGTGACTTCATCGATCGTATCGTATCTTTCGATCAGGTAGGACATCGCGGCGGCGACCTCCCGCAGGTTATGCGGAGGAATATTCGTCGCCATCCCTACAGCGATACCGGAGGAACCGTTTAACAGCAGATGGGGCAATTTTGAGGGAAGCACCTCCGGTTCACGCAGCGTGCCGTCAAAATTGTCCGTAAAGTCAACCGTGTCTTTATCGATATCCGCCAGCATTTCCTCGGCAATGGTCGCAAACCGCGCTTCGGTATACCGCATGGCAGCCGGGGAATCACCATCGATGGAGCCGAAGTTCCCCTGCCCATCCACCAGCGGATAACGCATTGAAAAATCCTGGGACATCCGCGCCATGGCGTCATAAATCGACGCATCCCCATGCGGATGATATTTTCCCAGCACTTCTCCGACAATACGGGCGGACTTTTTATGAGGACCATTGGAACGGATCCCCATATCCTGCATGGCATAAAGAATTCTGCGGTGAACCGGTTTAAGACCATCCCGCGCATCAGGCAATGCCCGTGATACAATGACACTCATCGCGTAATCCAAATACGCAAGGCGCATCTGCTGATCGATATCCACCGAATTTACTGCATCATGTTCCATATTGATTCGCTTTCTGTTCCATATTTAACAGGTTAATTATACCATCCCTGCCGGAGGCTCCCCACCGGAACCGCCGCGGAAAAGCGAGCCGCAGAAAAAGCACTGCCGGCGGAACCCGGCGGCAAAAAGCCGCAGCCGAATTTATCAAGCAAAGAACCACAAAGCTGCCATTTTTTGGGTCTTCATCCCTTTGGAATCAAGACCCATCCAAAAGGCCGGAGCAGCAAAAACCGCCGAGGGCGCCCTCTGAACCTTAAAGAAAAATTAAAAAGAGCATTTTCTTGACCGAAGATACATCCATACCGCTTAAAATCAGTTCAAGAAGAGCCGATAGCGGTATACAGGATGAAAATTACGGAATAAAATTAACAAAATAGCGGTTTTTCGAAAAAAAGTGCAAAAAGAAAAGAGAAAGGATCGAACCCCTATGGCTAACAAAATTCTCATCGTGGACGACGATGTATTGCTCCGTCGCAGCCTGGCGTTCAACCTGGAAAAAAGCGGTTTTCAGGCAAATACAGCCGAAAACGCGGAAGACGCACTGGCGGTCATCCAAATTGATCAGCCGGACTTGATCCTGCTGGATATCGGTCTGCCCGGAATGGACGGTTTGGACGCAATCACCAGCATCCACGCCCAAAAGAGCATCCCGGTCATTTTCCTGACAGCCCGGCGGAGCGGAAGCGATCAGGTGATGGGGCTGAATGCCGGCGCGGATGATTACATCATGAAGCCATTTGATTTCGATGTTCTTCTCGCCCGGGTGAAAGCTGTTTTACGGCGGCGGGAAACCGTTATCCCGAATCAGACCGAAGGCACGATTGAAGTCGGGGATCTGACAATCGACTTCTCGCAGCACAGCGCGCAAATCGCCGGACGCTCCCTGGAATTATCGCCGAAAGAATTCGACCTGCTCACAGCGCTTGCGCTCGAGGCGGACCACATTATCACCACAGACAACCTGCTGAAACGTGTATGGGGTGCGGAGTACACCGGAGAACCGCAGGTTTTATATGTTCATATCCGCTGGCTGCGCGGAAAAGTGGAAACAGACCCGGACCATCCCAGGTATATCCTGACCGTACGCGGCGTCGGATATAAATTTGTTTCAAAGCCGGAAGTTGAATGAAAAGCCTGAAAACCCAATTTATCATCAGTCATATTGTTCCCGTCGTTGTCACGATACCGCTGATCGCCGTTGCTTTGTCTTATGCGATGGAAACACATTATATCCTGAAGGATATGAAAAAAACAATCACCTATCAGGCAAATTTAATTAAGGATTATTCCGAGCGGGCACCAGAAATCTGGAAAGACGAAGCGTCGGCGGATGCCTTTATTCAGGAAATCCGCCCGCAGCTGATTACCGGCGTCATCCTTTTTGACAAAGCCTGGAACATGCTTGCCTTTTCGGATAACGGCCTGAGCGGGCCGCCGGATGACTGCTGCAAAAGCGTGCCGACATTCGGACAAACCAGCATGAAACCGATCCTGAATGTTTCGTCATATAACCCGTTTCACCGATCCGATGACATTATTGAGATGATGGTACCGGTTTCCAATGATCAGAATGAGCTTCTGGGAATCATTCGTTTAAACCTGCCCGTCGATTATTTTGAGGATCAGCTGAACCAGACAGCCGGGCGGATTGTTGTGATCCTGCTCTGCGGGATCGCTTTGGGAGTCCTGATCGGGCTGGTAAATGCGGTCAATCTGGAAAAACAGCTTAACCGGACCACCAACGCAATCTATGAACTTTCAACCGGCGTGCGGGACAATCCGCTTCCGGAAACCGGTTCAAAGGAGATTGCGCAGCTTTCGGTCGCGTTTAATAAGCTGGCCGAAAAGCTGAAATCATCCGAGCAAAAGCGGACCAAGTTAGTCTCGTTCCTGACGCATGAACTGGGCCGTCCGCTGGGAGCGCTTTCCTCTGCCATTGATTCGTTATCACTCGGCGCTTACCAGGACGAACAATTAACCCGCGACTTGACAAGCGGGATGAAAAACGAGATTAAACGGCTGGAGCTGCTGGTAGGCGACCTGTCAATCCTGCGAGAGGAGTCCGACCCGCAGAACCAATATCTGTTTAACACAGTGGATTTAACCGAATGGATGACAGAATGTTACAAATACTGGTCGGAATTCGCGTCGAGCAAGGGTGTCAACCTGATTAATGAGATATCTGAGGATCTTCCGCAAGTTGAAATGGACCCATACCGGTTTCATCAGGCAACCGGAAATCTGCTCAGCAACGCGATCAAGCATTCGCCGAAGGGGGAGCGGGTCATTCTGCGGGCATCTCGCATCGAAGGAGAGATCCAAATTTCGGTGATCGACTTCGGTTCGGGCATACCGGAAACGGATCTGCCTTATATTTTCAATTCGTTTTACCGTGGAGCAGAGAAAAAGCGGTTCACACAGGGAATGGGATTGGGGCTTGCGATTGCGCAGGAAGTTGTAACCGCGCATAAAGGAAAAATCACCGTCCAAAGCACGGTCGGAAAAGGCAGCACGTTTACAATCCACCTGCCATCCCAAACCAAAGGACAGTCCCATTCATAGCTCCCTTCCTGCCGCGAGTTTTTCCCCGGCAGAACCGGCAAACCCGAAACAGGAGGATCGTCTTTGAAGACAGTCAACGATCCGGAATGCAAAAATAGTATGCTGAGGTTCTCTTGCTTCTGTGCAGAAGCAAGAGAATCTCAAATTTTTCTTTTCATTCGGAAAGGATTGTCCGAATTTCGAATTCCTGCTCAATGCTCTTTTATCACTTAAGGTAAAAATAATAACGCTCTTTAAGCAATATTAATATTCCATTTATATTTCCGTAGTAATCTTAATTAGCAGGAAATAAGAAAGCTTTTCTTATCGAAAAAAGGTTTAAGGAAGGTGAAAATATGAAAAAAACAACAAAAGTTATCGGGATTGCAGTCCTCGTAGTTCTTGTCATCGGTTTCGCGGCGCTCAACCTGGTTCAGGCGCAGGAAACTGTGACCGAGGAGGATGTCGCACAGGCGAAAATATCGCTCAGCGGTTTATATGATCAGATCAATCCATCCATTGTCTTTATTTCCGTCGCAATTCCGGCGGGAACTTCTTCCGGAAGCACACAGGGAATCCCCTGGGACGAGAACTTTAATTTCAGGGATCTTATCCCCTATCTTGAAGAGTTCAATCAAGGACAACCGGAACAGAACACCCCTGAAACAGAAGAACGGATGACCTATGGGTCCGGCACGGGTTTTGTATGGGACACCGAAGGGCATATCGTTACCAATAACCATGTAGTCGAGAACGCGAAAGAAGTCACGATCACTTATTACGACGGCATTGTCCGCGACGCAAGCATCGTCGGAACCGACCCGGACAGTGACCTGGCGGTTTTGAAAATAGAAGATTTCAGAACGGATATCCAGCCGGTCACAATGGGGGATTCGACAACAGTGAAAACCGGTGATTTTGTGGCGGCAATCGGAAATCCTTTCGGCAATAACGGAACCATGACGCAGGGGATTGTCTCCGCGCTCGAGCGAAGTTTCGAACTGGAATCCGGTTCAACCGAAACCGGCCACTATACGATTCCAGATATGATCCAAACCGACGCGGCCATTAACCCGGGGAACTCCGGTGGTGTTCTGATCAACCTGCAAGGGGAGGTAATCGGGGTCGTCAATTCTTTTGCCTCGTCCACTTACTCATCTGCCGGGATCGGATATGCCATTCCGTCAACGCTGGCAAACCGGGTCGTCCCGCAGCTGATTGCGGAAGGATACTATGAGCATCCGTGGATCGGCATCAGCGGCATCGCATTGACGCCGGAAATCAATGAGGCGCTGGAGCTGCCGCATGACCAGCGGGGCGCATTTGTCCAGACCGTTCAGAAAAACAGCCCGGCCGAAGCTGCCGGTATCGCTGGCGGAAAAGAAACCATTGAGATCACCGGCGGCCAAATTTACGGTGACGGTGACATTGTTACCAAAATTGAGGATCGGGATGTGAAAGGAATGGATGATATCATCGCATATCTTGCCTCTCACACCAGTGTCGGGGACACGATCAACCTGCACGTCCTGCGCGACGGCGAAGAAATCGACGTTCCGGTGACATTGTCAGCCCGCCCGACAACAGCAGAACGAACACAGAGTCAGACGGAAGTAAAAACAGAAGCGGGAAGCGCCTGGCTGGGGACCTATGTCAAAGATATTTCGGCTGAAGATATTGCAAAGCTGAATCTGCCGGAAGGGACCGAGGGCGCGCTGATCAATCAGGTGACGAAAGACAGCCCGGCGGACGATGCCGAACTGCAGGTAAACGACGTGATCCAGAAATTGGATGACACAGAAATTCACAATGTGCAGGAGCTGAAAGCCGAATTGGCAAAATATCTGCCGGGTGAACGGATCACACTGACCATCCTGCGCGACGGCGAAACCCTGGAGATCAGGCTGACGCTTGGAACAACTGCCACGCGTTAAAGCTTATCCTGAAAAACAACTTAGATCGCAAAGCAACAAGAAAGTGCCCGGTTTTCCGGGCACTTTCTTGTTGCTTTGCGAAACAACCAACTGGCAAACGAATCCGGACGTTAAACCATCATTGACCAATGAAGCGCGAAACCCGAATCCCGGTTCAGCGCAGATATCCCGGGTGATAAGGTCCGAACAAATATTCGTTGATATTATCAATCATGGTTGTTTCCCCATCAATGGCGATATAACGCCGCGTAGGCCTTCCGTCACGTCCCTTCAGCGAAACGACCTGCCCATCCACCATCACCATAGCCACACCGAATGTATCATCCATGGTCATCGCTTCCAAAGCATCCTGCCCGACAGCATCCTGTCCCACATCGATTGCCAGAATATCCGCTTCCCGGCCGACTTCGATTTTTCCGGTGTTCAGACCGAATAAATCAGCCGTATTGCCGGTCCCCATCGCAATGGCCTGTTCCGGCGGAACATCATCGAAAGCGGCCATTCTCATCGCCATACGCTGGATACAGTTCGGATTGGCCCCCTGACCGGTCGGTGTATCGGATCCAAAGACAATTTTATCCAGCTGACCTTTTTCAGCCATATACCGAGTAATTCTGTCGGCCATTTTTTGATTTCCGACATAGACAAATTCAACATAGCTTTGCGGATCCCGTTCATCCAGAATCCGTTTAATGTCCGCCCAGGGAGCAGCGACCGAACCGCCATTAATATGTGCGTACTTGTGCGGATTGTGGGCCAAAGCGATATCCGCAAATACAGGAGAAGAACCGGGAATGGAAGAAGGACCGATATGGGTACTGACCTTGAACCCATATTTTTTGGCCCATTCGATCATCGGCAAAACATCCTCAGGCAGGTACGCGCCGCCGCCGCCGATCTCTGCCACAAGCCAGACGCCGGCATCAGCCATTTCCTTAAAATCCTGTTCGACCATGCCTTTCTGCAAAACGACTGCGCCGCCATGGAACTTCATAAAACCACCGGGGCGGAAATTATTAAAAACCCGTTTTGCAAAAATCGCCGTCGCTTTTGCGCCCAGGGGATCGTCAAAAAACCGCGGATATCCCGGACCTTGTTCTCCTTCGGAAAGGATCGTTGTGATTCCGTACCAGAGATAACATTCCATCCAGTTGACAGTCTGTGTCATCGGGCCATAATCATCCACCGTGTTATGCACATGCGGATCGATAAACCCCGGACAGACCACCATTCCATTCACGTCAATAACATGGTCGGCTGCGTGAAAATCCAGCCCTGTTCCAATATCGGCGATAATTCCATCCTTAATCAGAACAGAATCAGCGGGGAGAATCCCTTTATGAAAATCGCCGGAAACAAGTTTCCCGATATTCTTTATACCAACCGTCCCCTGAAATCTTTTATTAATGGGCATCATTTTCTCCTGTATAGTTCAGTATCAATAAAAAAAATAAATATTTTTTGATATTACTAAACTATACTAGATTTATCCGGTCAAGCAAGTTACATTCGTAATGTCATGAAAAGATTTTCTTCACAGGATAAAAAAAGAGTCGGACGAGACTCTTCTTCCAGAATTAAATCGGGGTGCCCACGATCAATATTTCGACCTGAGCGTCTGTCGGATTACTCCAGGTATGAAAACCCTCCGACGAATAAAACAGCATGTCCCCCTTGTTTAACTCATACACTTCCTCTTCGTTGATATGCACATTCACTTTGCCGCGCAGCACAAGCGTCAGCTCTTCTCCGGAATGGACAAGCGTATTTTTCACTTTGCTGTAAGGATCCAACACCATTGTCCAAACACTGAGTGAATTCTGATCATCAAAAATCAACGCCTGTTTGGCAGAAGCGGAATCCTCAACATAGATCCATTTCCGGTCCGCTTTTTTAATTTGAAATATGTCTTTTGAAGAATCCCCGTCAATGATTTCAGGCAAAGTGACATTGAACACAAGGCTTAACTTCTTTAGCAAAGAAACTGTAATATTAATTTTTCCGTTTTCGATCTGGCTTATATATGATTTTGAAAATCCGGTCTTCTCCGCCAATTCGTCCAAAGTCATTTTTAACCGCTGGCGGTGAGAGCGAATCCGCTTCCCTATGGTTGCATTATTCGGCACAATCGCATCTCCGTCTATTGTGATATTGATAATAATACAATCGAATCAGCATAAAAACAGCCCTCAATTCGACAATTAAAACAGCAAAATATTGTTTGTTATCGGCAGCGCAGCGAAAAACAACGCTTTCCGCTGCTGTTTTTCGCAGGATCACCCCCGGCTCAAATCACTGCCTTCAGCCGTGATGAAATCAAATATCTGATGTAATTTTTTGACAGCATATTGAACCGCTTTTCTGCCGGCTTCAACTGAATAAAAAGTTGGGTCGCCGATTGTGCCGTCTTCCGAAAGATCCTCTGTCCGCCAGCCGAACGGAACCGACAAAAATTCTTTTTTCGGAGTAAAGGGGCCAGGCACCGTCCGGATAAGATCCGGGCGAAAATAAGCGATGACTGATGTTTCCAGCGATCCGGCATGAATTTCCGGATAGGAAACCTCGGGAAAAAGGCCGTTTACAAAAGCCGAATCCCAAATTTCCTCGCCAAGAATATTGATGCAATAAAGGAAAACATCGTAATCCGCTCGAATATCAAATGAGATCGACTTCAAGAGGTCAGAATTACCGCCGTGACTGTTTAAAAACACAATATTCTTTATTCCGTGTTTCGCCAGGCTGGAACAAATATCTTTCATGACAGCCGCAATTGTTGATAAAGAAAACGAAATCGTTCCAAAATAATTAAGATGTTCAGGACTTTTCCCAACCGGAATTATCGGAAGGAAAAATACCGGATAATCCACACCCAAATCCATCTTCAACGCCTGTTGTACGCAGTCCAAAATGAAAAAATCCGTTCCGAGCGGCAGATGTGCACCATGCTGTTCACAGGCCGAGATCGGAACGACCGCTGTCTTGATTTTCTCCGACAGCTGAATCCCTTCTTTCCAACTAATTTCCTGAAGTTCCATCGATACCTCCTTCCAATTTCTGCTCCGGATTTTTTCCCCGCAACGCCGTACCGGACATTTATGCAAATCCTTCCTTACAATCCATAACAAAACAGACCCGTTTTTTGACAGCAAGAGAAGAGAAATACTATGTTAAACAAGAATTACAAAAAGGAACAGGACTTAAATTCCGGGCTACCATTTCATGTGGATTTCTCTCAGCCCGGACACGATTAAATCCGAAAGCGCAGTAAACAGAATTTTTCCTTTTTCCGCCGTGCCATAACTGGGGATCCCGGAGATGCCGCTGGGCGCAATATCGTCCTTC
>CALAEB010000353.1 GCA_937890875.1 uncultured Anaerolineaceae bacterium
ATCCGACGGCCGGGCAAAACCGGCTTCCCGCAGGCGAGATTCATCCGAAGTCCGCAGGAACAACCCGTGATGACCTAATTTGATCATCACAGCCGCAGTGCCCAACGCCAACAGCTCCGCCGACAAATCCATTAACATGGCGTCATCCACCTGATCCAGAATATCGCCCTGCGCAGACAATTTGGCGAACAAATCGTTATTCCACATAAAAAGTAATTCTTCAATACTGGGTTCAAAAAAATCAACCAACGGCAGCGTATGTTTCAGGATAGTTTTCCAATCCATTCTGCCTGTTTTCTGAAATGGATCCGGAAAACACAAATCCAGTGAAGTGGTCAGGCCGGCCTTCTTCATTTTCCTGAACAGTTTCCGCAGCTCGAGACCATTGTTCTCAACCATTTTCAGCATCATGGGCGGATAGCCGAAATGAAACAATCCGGGCTTGTTCCCCGCATCTTCACGGATATCATCCGCGGATAAATCATCATTCGCTCCCGGGTTATAAAGAAAAATGCGATCGACGCCGTCCGGGTTAATAATGATCGAATATGCGGTAGTCTTACCGGGAGCGATGATCACATTCTTCGTCAGCGAGCTGGATCGTTCACGAAGAAAGGAGAGCACAATCTCGCCATAGATATCATCCCCGATCATGCAAACCAGCGCAGTGTCGATCCCGAATTGGTAAAGCGCCAACCCGGTGTTGGAAACAGCGCCGCCTGTACACAGGAACGATTTTCCAACCTGGACCACCCGGCCGGGCTTAAAAAGTCTGGCAAACAACTCCCGATCAATTTGGGTCATGTCCGGAATAATATCAAGCCCGATTTGTCCGCCGACGATCGCAGCGCATTTGGGTTTTCTGTCTATACGCATCATTTTCTTTCACCTGAAATCAATCGGATATGCAAACTTTCAGCATTCCGAAATATGGAGAGGATTTTCGGTTGCCCTTTTGATTCGGAAAGATCATTCAGATTCCGAATAGCTGACAAACTTTTCATGATTTGCGCACTGAAAGGTTTATCCGCATGGCGTACTTATATCACAGATGGGAAAGAATTTATAGACCATTCTTCGCGGACAATCAGATTCCGATTGACCGTCAGGAATCCGGATGATATTTCGAGTATCAGAAGTCAAATTTATCGAAAGAAGAAACTGCGGATCTGTTTTCTATGTTTCAACTAAACACAACAGGCGGATAACAAAAAGCGGCATGGTCCAAAGGCCACACCGCTTTTTTACATCAATCAGTTTTCTTAAATCTTGATCTCAATATCCACACCGGCAGGTAAATTGAGACGCATCAACATATCGATCGTTTTCGAATCCGGATCCAAAACATCGATCATCCGGTTATGCGTCCGGATTTCGAAATGTTCATGGGAGTCTTTATCGATAAATGTCGAACGCCGAACGGTATATCGCTCGATTTTTGTCGGAAGAGGTACCGGTCCAACCACATGCGCACCGCTGCGCTCAGCCGTATCCACAATTCGTTTTGCAGACTGATCCAAAACGCGATGGTCAAAAGCCTTCAAACGAATACGAATTTTTTGTTTAGCCATTTTTTTGCTGCCTCAATTAACCAATGATTTCAGTAATAACACCGGCGCCAACGGTCAGACCGCCTTCGCGGATCG
>CALAEB010000354.1 GCA_937890875.1 uncultured Anaerolineaceae bacterium
AGACGTGTGCTCTTCCGATCTTCAAAACAGCTGAGACGCCCTCCCCATTTTTTATGTTCGCAATAACTAACTCACCGGCAAATAAAAAAACTACCCGCGCACCTTCGCGTAATAGTCAGCGACGCGCTCCCAGTCAATCACATCATAAATAGCTTTCACATAATCCGCACGTACATTCTTATATTTCAGGTAATATGCATGTTCCCACACATCAATACCGAAAATCGGACTCCATTCACCTTTGGTTTCCAAGATCGGATTATCCTGATTCGGGCTGGATGAAATTTTCAGATCCCCATTCTTGTTCGCGGAGAGCCATCCCCAGCCGGATCCAAAACGACCAACCGCAGCGGCTGAGAGCTTCTCTTTCAAACCGTCAAAACTGCCGAAGTCCTTGTCAATCGCCGCCGCGAGCACACCCTTCGGAGAGCCGCCGCCACTGGGAGAAAGGGTATCAAAATACAGATTATGGTTGTAGAAACCGCCGCCGTTATTCCGGACTGCCGTGCGCACCGCTTCATCTTTCACGTTGTCCAAGCCGGCGAGGATCTCTTCAATCGTCTTTCCGGACAGCCAGCTGTCTTTTTCCAGGGCGGAATTGAGGTTATTGGTATATGTCGCATGATGCTTTGTATAATGAGTGACCATCGTCAGTTCATCAATCGAGGGCTCAAGCGCATTAAAATCATATCGTAGATTAATTTGTTTAAACATGATAAGACTCCTTTCATATTTGTTTAAATGGATTATATCTGTTCTTCAGCGATTTAAAAAACATTTATGTTTTTCTAATAAATAAATGCAATTTAAGAATTTTTTTTTCGTATATATAATAATATAAAACATAGTCATCAGACTGAAATTCAGAACAGAAATTCGGATTACGGATCTGTTCCGCCGAAGTCAGTTCACCGGCAGTTATTTTTCTGACCGAGCCGGTAGCCATAGCGGCAAAAAAGCGAATCTCCCTTGATAATCCGAATCACCGAATGAAGAATACGAATGATGCGTAAAAGGATCGGTTTTGTAAGGGACGTAATGCCGTAACACCAAGGTTTCACTCGTACGAAAGGAAAAATTTTGCAAGGAGAACTGGAGTTTCCATTAATTAGAACAAAGCTGATGATCCCGACGGTTCGCGAGAATCTGGTCCACAGGCAGAATTTGATTCAATCAATCGAGGCTGGAATCAGCCAGGGATTTGTCCTGATATCCTCACCTCCCGGTTACGGAAAAACAACGCTTGCCGCGGATTGGGCGCAGCAGACTTCCGCCCCGGTAGCTTGGTTATCCCTGGATCCGGATGACAACGACCTGCCGACTTTCAACCGTTATTTATCCGTTCTTTGCAAAACGTTGTTTCGGGAGACCCCAACGGACGAAGGTGTCTTTCAGATTGAGACCAGTCCTTTATCTTCGCTCCAATCAATTTTGACCACCCTGATCAATGCTTGCGCCGGAGCGGGAACCGAACTGACCCTGGTTTTGGATGATTATCATGTAATCCATAACCCGCAGATCCACGAAGGAATCACTTTCCTGCTTGACCATTTTCCGAAAGGGCTGCGATTCATCCTGATTACGCGAAGGGACCCGCCATTTTCGCTGGCCCGGCTGCGCGCAAACAGCAAAATTCATGAAATTCGTACCGCCGATCTTGGGTTTTCCATGGAAGAAGTCCGCAGTTTTCTGACCCAGACACACCGTTTGTCGCTGGAAGAATCGGAGATTATGCAGCTTTACAATACGACAGAAGGCTGGGTCACCGGGTTGCAATTATTCTCCCTGGTACTGAACAAGTCAAAGAAACTCCGGGCTGACAACATGACACTTTCCAGTGAAACCAGCTTAACCATCGAATATATGGTGGATGAGGTCTTGTCTCAGCAGCCGGAAAGAATCCAGCAATTCCTGCTGCGAACGTCGATCCTGGAAAACCTGAACAGTTCCGTCTGCAGTTACGTGCTTGACGGATCTGCTTCTCCTGTCGAATGTCAGGAATATCTGAATACGCTGTGCCACACCAATCAATTTGTATCCCCCCTGGACAACCAATGGCAATGGTTCCGCTATCATTCTCTTTTTGCCGGAGCACTGCAGCATTTGTTGAAAGAACAGTATCCGGACGAAATATCATCGCTTTTTGAACGTGCCAGCGAATGGTGTGATCAGAACGGATATCCCGAAGAAGCGTTGAGTTACGCAGGCAAAGCGGATAACCCGCAGCGCACTGTTACGCTTCTGGAAAAATATGCGATGGAAGCCGTCTCCCAAAACCGGATTCTGGAGATTCTCAGGAGAATCCAGCGCATCGATACATCGCTTCTGGAATCAAGCCCGTTTTTATCTTTGATTTATTCGTGGGGCTGCCTGTTTTCGTTTGACATGGATTCCGGCGAAATCTGGCTGGAGAAAGCCCGGAAAATGATTGCGTCTTCTGATTTGGGTTCTGTTCCGGAATATGCGGAAAACAGTTTCTGGGGCATGGTCGCACTGGAACAATCCATTCTGAAAGCGGCAAGCGGTGAAAATGAAGAAGCGATGGAATATGCCAAACAGGCAGCCTGCTTATTGCCGGCCGAAAATGACTTTTCCCACAGTTTCGCACTGCTGAACCAGGCCGTCACACTGACGATCGACGCCGAAATTGAACCGGCAGTCCGGATTTTGAACGAAACGATCCGGATCAGCCAAAGAGCCGGGAATTGGTTTGTCCTGTTGCTCGCCCGCAGTAATCTGGGAAACCTTTACGTCAGCTGCGGACAGCTCAGCAAGGCGCAGACAATTTTTGAACAAACCGAAACTTTTCTGTCCGGCATCCCCAGACAATTTTCCGCTTTTGAAATGCTGATCAATAAAGAGTTGGGCAGCATCTGCCTTGCCCGCAACCAGTTAGCCGAAGCGGAGGACTATTTCCAGAGAAGTCTCACGGGCGGTCAAACCGGATACATGCTTAACGACTTCGATACGCATATCCGCCTGGCATATCTCTACCAAAGCAAGGGGGATCCTTTACGGGCAAACGCAGAGTTCAGTCAAGCCCGGGCCCTTTGTTCAAAGAGTCAGACATCTCTGGATGATATCATCCTCAACCTGAACGAAGGGAAATGGGCGCTTCTGCGGGGACAGGCGGTCACAGCACAAAAACTGCTGCAAAACATCGACCTGCTGAATCAGGAAACTGCCGCCGCAGAGACGGCAAAGGTTCCCAAAGCGCTCCTGATCACCGCCCAATTAATCCTCATCCGGCTCAATTTAGCCCAGGGACAGTTAACAAACAATCCGAAAAAATACGCCCAGGCGAAAGAGAGGCTGGAGCAAATCATGCCTGAATTAATCGCGAGAAATCTGATCGAAAAGTTGATTGAGGCATATATCCTTTCCGCTTTTATTGCGCAGGAAATGAATGATCCGGATCAGATGACCTCCGCGCTGGAAAGCGCGCTCAGATTAGCCGAACCGGAGAGTTTCCGACAGGTCTTTATTAATGAAGGGATTCCAATGTCGCGGGCGCTTTTAAGCTACCTAAGCCTGAGGAAACAGCGGAAAATCACGGAGGACTTTCCGACGCGTGAATTTGTCAGCGACCTCCTTTTCCGATTAAGCGGGAAAACGCTGGATCGCGAAGCATCAGATCACGCATCGTCAACCGAAACGGAGGAGAACCTTTTCCTGACAGAGCTGCTGACCGCGAGAGAAAATGAAATTATGCAGTTAGTTGCCAAAGGCCGTTCAAACAGTGAAATCGCTTCGGATCTTTTCATTTCGGTCAATACAGTGAAACGGCATCTGAACAACGCTTATCTGAAACTGGGGGTATCCACCAGAACACAGGCGGTCCGCGTTGCCCAAAGCCAGGGGTTGATCAACTGAGATCAGTCCTCGCGCTCCGCGCATATGGCGGATAAAGATTTTTGGTTGTTTCAGGCTTCGAATTCCTGCCCCGCCAGCAACCAAGCCGGAAGCAGACTGACAATTAACACTGAAATAATACTTATGGTGCAGGCAATCTGATA
>CALAEB010000355.1 GCA_937890875.1 uncultured Anaerolineaceae bacterium
CATATCCGCGAATTCGGACAGACGGCCGCTACCATCAGGGAACAAATTGATCATCTGGACGGCATTTGTTACGTCGACCGGGCCACGGAAATCTGGGAACCCGAGCTGGAAGAAGCCGATGCGTCGGAGTCAGAGAAAACCGGGGAAGCGTCCGAAACTGCCGCAAACCATTGATTTGAGCGGTAAACAATGCTTCTCAAGAATCTGACCATCTCTAATTTCCGCTCCTATGCGCATCTGGAAACCGAAATCCCCGAACGGATTTTACTGTTATCGGGCGGGAATGCACAGGGAAAGACCAGCTTTCTTGAGGCGTTGTTTTACTGTTCCACTTTTACTTCCGTCCTGGCCGGCAAGGACCGGCAGCTGATCCGGTTCGATATCCTCAGCGAACCGGTCGCCGTTGCCAGGATCATTACCGTTTTTCAGACCGCCGGAACGGATCACAAGCTGGAAGTCCGGATCATTCAGGAGACGAACGAGTCCGGCAGCCGGTTCCGCAAAGAGATTCTGTTGGACGGGCATAAAACCACGGCACAAAATGCGGTCGGGAAATTCCTGACCGTTCTTTTTATTCCGCAGATGACAGCCATTCTGGAGGGAAATCCGCAGGAACGGCGCAGATATTTGAATATAACGCTCTCACAATCCATGCCCGGTTATGCAAGAGCGCTGGCTGCGTACAAACAAATTATCATGCAGCGGAATGCGCTGTTAAAACTTCTCGCCGAACGGCGGGCTGACCCGCAGCAGCTGGATTATTGGGATACTTTAATGGCCCAAAAGGGATCCATCCTGATTTTTCAGCGGGCCAAAGCGCTGGGTGCGCTGGAAAAATATGCCAACACCGCGCACCTGCAGCTCACCGGAGAGCATGAAAAACTGGAACTGGCTTATCTGCCTTCTTTTTCCCCTTCCGGTCAATCGAAAGGGAACGAGCCTGCGGTGGAACACCCGGAGGACGGTGTGCTCAGCGAAAGTGAAATCGCTGAGAATTTTTTGCATTATCTGAGAAACAGCCGGAAATCCGAAATCGAACGCGGCATTTCCACCGTCGGCCCGCATCGGGATGACTTCCGGATTTCCGGCAACGGGATTGACCTGGGGATTTTCGGCTCCCGCGGTCAGATCCGCACGGCGCTGATCTCCCTGAAGTTTGCCGAAATTGAATGGATCAAAGAGAGCACCGGCATTATGCCGCTGCTGCTGCTGGACGAAACGCTGGCCGAACTCGACAATCAGCGTCGCGCCGACCTCACGCGCTGGCTGGACCATTGCCGGCAGGGGATCCTGACAACCACGGACCTGGGATATTTCTCACCCGAATTTATCCAAAATCACACCGTCTGGCACGTCGCCAACGGCAGCATCGAAAAGTAAAATATTGAAAGAAGAGCTTATGTTGTTGTTATTTTTGCGCTTCGCGCAAAAATAACAACATAGGAAACGAGGACAACACTACAAAATCGGCATTCTGGATGGCACGCCCGTCCGCCGGGGAAATCCGGGCGGCGTTGGCCTGTCTTTGGGAATCCGGATCAGATAGCGCCGGTCCTCCAGACCTGGCAAGTCCACCGGCGTAAGCGCTGCGGGACCGCCACCCAAAATCCGGATCGCTTTTTCCGCCTGAGCGGCCTCGTCCGGAGCGGACTCCCCTTTCTGCGCCAGTATACAGCCGCCGGGCCGCACCAGCGGCAGCAGATACTCACACAGCACCGGCAACCCGGCCACCGCGCGGGCAACCGCCGCGTCATACCGTTCGCGATGAGCCTCCGCCAGCCCAAGGTCCTCTGCCCGCGCCTGCAGTGCCAGACTGTCTTGCAGGCACAGTTTCTCCAGCATATGCCGGCAGAAATCCACTTTTTTCCCGACCGAATCCACCAGAACCAGCCGCATTTCCGGAAACAGAATCTTCAGCGGGATGCCCGGGAAACCGGCGCCGGTCCCGATGTCGATCAGCGCCCGGCCGTTCATATCTCCCAAAACCTGCGCACAGGTCAGCGAATCCAGAAAATGTTTGATCCGGATACCTTCCGTATCCCGCACCGCGGTCAGGTTCATTTTCTCATTCCATAGCATCAGCTCGGACTCATAGACAGCAAACATCGCTTGCTGCGCGGCGGACAGATCGATTCCCCAATGCTCTTTTGCAAACAGCAGCCATTTTTCCATGAGGGAAATTATAGCGGAGAATTCAGTGTTGATTCGAAAAATAAAGTCTTATCAACAATTCGAACATAAAAAGGAAGTCCAGGCCGGTTTTTCGTGAGATAGATTGCATCTCCTAAATATATGCTTCAACATATTCTTCCATAGACGCTTGGTTACAAATTTCAGATTTGAATTTACCGAAAATATTTGCACAATCACAAGGTATGGTATAAACGAAAAGGGGGAGATCACATAATGGATAAAACAGACGGAAAAATCAGTCTTGGATTTTATAACAGAAACCATCACTCAGCACTTCAGAAATATGATCTCCCAGAAGATCAGCTATGTTACAGCGGCTTACCAATTGAGTGCCTGAAAGATTGCCTGGCAGATGACAAAAGATGTCCTGTGGTTATTCTCTATGGCTCTGATCCAGCAGGTTTCATGATTTTACATAAATGGCCGGGAGCTGAACCATACTGCAAAAATCAGCGAACATTATTGTTAAGAGCTTTTTCTGTTGATACCCATTATCAGCACAAGGGAATTGCGTCGCGCGCTTTAATGCTTTTGGATCCATTTATTCAAACTTATTTTGTTGGAATCGATGAGATTGTTCTTGGCGTAAATTGCCGAAACGAAGTCGCGCAACACGTTTATATCAAAGCCGGCTTTCGGGATAGCGGAAAGCGAAAAGAAGGCAAACACGGCAGTATGATGGTTTTAATAAAGGCGCTTTCACATGCAGTGTAACAACGATCCATTGCGAAAGTTCAATGTAAAACGTGATATCCGCAAGTGGTAAAATAAGCCAATGAAAAAATTCGACACGACACTTTTTACCGCAACAATCCGGCGCGCACTGGAAACATTTGCCACGCCGGCAGCCTCGGTTGCCATCATCCGTGACCGGGAGATCATCTTCAGCGGCGGATTCGGTTCCTGCACGCTCGATACACAAGAACCGGTCGACGAGAACACCGCTTACGCCATCGCTTCCATGAGCAAATCAACTGTCGCGGCGTCGCTCGCGATGCTGCATGAACAAAACGCTTTTCACTGGGACGATCCGGTCAGCGAATTTCTGCCGGATTTCAGGCTGAAAGACGATTTCGCCAGTAAAGAGATCCGCGTCATTGATCTGCTGCTGCATCGCTGTGGTCTGAACAGTGAAAGCGCGGGAACGCTGTGGTACGGTTCGGATTATTCGAGAGAAGAAGTGCTGCGCCGGTTGCGTTTCCTGCGGCCGGTCAGCAGTTTCCGCAGCGCGATCGCTTATCAGAACGTCTGTTTTCTGGCCGCCGGCATGGTCATCCAGGCCATCAGCGGGAAAAGCTGGGACGACTTTGTGTCTGAAAATCTTTTCACGCCATTAAACATGACCCGGACATTCCCGACGCTTGCCGCGCTGCGCGCTTCCGGCATCGGAAACATTGCGACGCCGCACGCGCTGATTGACAACGAAACCGTGCGTATCCCTTACCGGAATCATGACAACGTCGGACCGGCTGCCTCCGTGCACTCCACCGCGCTGGATCTGGCGCAATATCTGCTGATGTATCTGAACGGGGGTACGTATAATGATCACCGGCTGCTTTCCGCGGAATCGGTCGCCTTTCTGCACCGTCCGCATGTCAGCTACGACGCTGGACCAGCGTCCACGTTCCCGCATCCGCGCCTGGCGCCCCACTTTCCGGCTTACATGACTACTGCGGGATGAAGAGCGTGGGCCATTCGGGGGGTGTCGACGGGATGCGCTGTCGGATGGAGATTTTCCCGGAGCAGGGTTGCGGGGCAGTGGTCCTGACCAACAGCGAAAACTCACGCGCCTACAGCAGCATCCTTTATACCGCTATCGACATGCTGCTGGGAGTCGAGCCGGTTGACTGGATCGTGGCCTGGGAAAAACTGCCCGCCAAAAATCCACCCGCGGAACCGGAGATGATCCCGGGCACACAGCCTGCGCTGCCGCTGGAATCCTACATCGGCGTTTTTCGCGATATCGCCTACGGGGATATCACCGTCCGTTTGGAAAAAGGCTCACTGGTGCTGTGTTTCACGCATACGCCTGCCTTCACGGCCGATCTGGAGCACTGGCACGATAACACCTTCCGTCTGATCTGGCGCGACCGCTACATTCCGCGCGGGCTGATCACCTTCTCACTCGACAGCGTCGGCAAAGTGGACACATTCCATCTGGATCAGCCGCGGCTGCTGGATGTGGATTTCACCGAATTGGAAGAGCGGATCCGGAAAGTGGCCGAAATTGATCATTAAAACAAACAGGGGCTAAGCATTTTAGCCCCTATCGTTTTTCTTTCATCCCATGCGGTTAACGGCTGACGGCGTCCTGATAAAAACATTCCGCATCCGCCCGGAACTTCGCCAGCGAAGCCTCATGCAGATACATCATATGGCCCGCCTCGTAATAAGTCATTCTGAGATTCTCACGCAGGCTGAGATCCAGATGCAAATGGCTGAACACATATTCCGCAGCAAAAAACGGCGTCGCAAGATCATAATAGCCGTTCAGCGCCCATACCCGCATGAATTTGTTCCGCACCATCGTTTTCCGTAGTGTTTCCTCCAGCTGCAAAAACTGGTTTTCGTGCTCTTTATAACTCCACATCTTCCATAAATCCGTCGAAATCGCATAAGGGATATCCGACCGGTATTCCAGTTCCCGGCTGATATAATCATTGAACGCGCCGGCGAACAATCCGGTGATTTCATAACTGGAAGGATCATCCTCGGGCGTTTCTCCGGCCGCATCCCGGTCGATCCCGATATACCGGCTGTCCAGACGTCCGATCGTCCGCCGCTCATCCCGCAGCAGCTCTTTGCAGAACCGGAAAATCTCGATGCGTAAATTGGTCCGCAGCACATAATCTGTCTTCAATCCGGTATACCCCGCGACTTTCCCGGCAATCCGCTTCTTCTCACTTTCGGAAAGCGTATCGCCTTTGAACAACACCCGCAGATAATCGCCCGCGGCAAACACGCGTACCTCATCCAAAAACGCCGATATTTCCATTTGCTGATATTTCGGCAGCAGTTTCTTGTGATACCAGGCGTCCGCGGCATGAAGCTGGAA
>CALAEB010000356.1 GCA_937890875.1 uncultured Anaerolineaceae bacterium
AGGAGACCGATGGCAAAGTCATCCCGTGAGCTTACAAAAATCAGCCGGACCGTGAAACGTTATGCCACGCGCGTGATCCGCACCTATGGCATCGGCTATTCGGAATATGAATGCCTGCATTTCATCCGGCACCATCCGGCGACCAGTCAGGAAGACCTGCGGGACTGGATGATGGTCGACAAAGCCGCCGTCTCACGGATGGTGATCAACCTGGAAAAAAAAGGCTATATCGTTCGCAGAATCAATGAAAATGACAGGCGGACGAAGAGTCTTTTTGTCACTGAAAAGGATGCGGATATCCATACTTCCGCCGCTTTGGCCGAAGTCCATTTTTATGACTGGCTGATGACGGATATCGACAGCGGAGAGCTGGAGATTTTCCGGAAGGTGCTTCATACAATTTACCTGAGGTCCAAAGAGGCGGGCAAAAGCGGCTTCCGTTCTGTTCCTCTGCCGGATATGGCGGAACCGTCCGATCCGGAAAATGTGCTGCCGGAATGAAAATCTGCCGGCAGTTTGAATTATCCAAAAGTCTGGTTGTTTGTTTTTTCGCTTCGCACAAAAAATAAACTTATCTTCTTTATTCGAAAGAAATAACCATATTTGAATTCTTGAAAGGACACCCTGTTTATGAATGCTTCAATGAACGGAAAGAAAGCGGACGGCAAAGCCAGGAGCGTTCTCTTTGTTGTCGTCATGTTCGGAATGATCAGTTGTTTCGGCGATGTCATGTATGAAGGCGCCCGCAGCGCGAACGGCCAATACCTGAATTTGATCGGGATCAACGCGGCAAAAGTGGGGCTGATCTATGGAATCGGGGAATTCCTCGGATATGCGCTGCGGATTGTTTCGGGACGGATATCCGACGCGACCGGGAAACACTGGATCTTCATCTTTATCGGCTATGGTTTTTTGCTGGTTGTCCCGCTGATGGGGCTGACGACATCCTGGAGTGTCCTTTGCGCGTTGATTCTGCTGGAACGCGTTGGAAAAGCGCTCAGGAATCCGCCCAAGGATACGATTCTGTCCCAGGTCGCTGAGAACCATGTCGGAACCGGATTCGTTTTTGGCCTTCAGGAAGCGCTGGATCAGCTGGGAGCCTTCGCCGGTCCGCTTGTGTTTACACTGGTTTTCTATTTTTCCGGCAATCATGACATCGGGGCTTATCAGACCGGATATCGCGTGCTGATTTTTGCTTATGCGCTTGTGATGCTTTCGGTTTATTTCGCTTATAAAAAGGTCTCCAGGTATAACCTGGTCCGCGAAGGGGAGTCCATTTCCAGAGGCAGTGACCGGCTGACGAAAACTTTCTGGATTTATTGTCTCTTCGCATTCCTCTCGTCGTTTGGTTTTGTGGCCTTCAGCATTATCGGCTTTCATCTCAAGGACAAGGAAATTCTGGCGGATGGGGATATTACCTTGTTTTATGCGGTTGCGATGATCGTGGATGCTCTTTTTGCGCTGGTCATCGGCCGGATTTATGACTTGATCAAGAAAAAACACCGGAATAAGAAGGCAGGGCTTTTATCCCTGGCTTTTATCCCCTTTGCGACCGTGAGCCTGCCGTTCCTGGCGCTGAGCGACAACGTTGGCATGGTGATCGCCGGCATGGTGATATTCGGGATCATTATGGGCGCTCACGAGACAATCATGCGTTCCGCGATTGCGGATATCACTTCGTTTAAAAAACGGGGCACAGCTTACGGAATTTTTAATAGTATTTACGGGCTGGCTTTTTTTGCCGGCAGCAGCCTTATGGGCTGGATGTATGATTCGTTGCCGGTTTCCAGCATCTGCATCCTGGTAGCGGCGGTTGAATTGGCTGCACTGGCTGTATTTTTCATCATGAAGCGGAATGTGGCACTGGGGGATGCGGATCTCTTGGCATAAATCCGGAAATGTGAATGAATTGTTAAAATTCAAGTTTTGAAAAGCGTTCTTTCCGTTTTTTTTGCTTTAGCACAAAATGCCAAAGCAAAAAAACGGAAACTTTGGCAGATTGGGAGGGATGTTTTGTTCCCGGGATCCCTGATTAACTGTTGACAAAACCTATTTTCCCCTGTTTTGCAATATAATTAATACAAAGTCAACAGATCGCCCATAAAGCTGCGTTCACAGCTTTTTGAAATGATTTTTGCGGATTTTTCCGGATACCATCCGGTTTTGCGCTATCGATTGTTTTTCTGAAATAAAATTTGAATGGATTTTTCATGGATATACTTCAGTCACCACTAAATACTCTGAAGTTGAAACTTCATAACCGCCTTGTCATGCCACCGATGCTAACGGCAAAAGCTTCTGAGGAAGGTTTTGTAACCGACGCGATTATCCAGTATTATGACAAAAAGTCGGAAGGTGGCTGTATCGGGCTGGTTATTACCGAGCATTGTTATATCATGCCGCAAGGAAAAACGAACCCGTTCCAATTGTCTGTTGCGGACGACTGCATGGTTAACGGATGGAAACAATTGGCGGATGTGATCCATAAAAATGGCTCGAAAGCCGCGATGGAGATCAGTCACGCCGGCAGCGCCGCTGAGAATGAAGGGCTGGGACTTGTCGGTCCTTCCGCGCTTCCGCATCCGCAAAAACGAAAAGTGCCGAAAGCACTTACCCAGGCACAGATTGATGAAATCGTTGAGGCGTTCCGGTTGGCTGCCGGGCGCGTAAAGGCCGCCGGTTTTGACGCTGTTGAGATTCATTCCGCTCACGGCTATTTATTGAACCAATTTTATTCGCCGCTGACGAACCAGCGGACGGACCAATATGGCGGCAGCCTTGAAAACCGGATCCGGATCCATATGGATATCATCCGCGAAATCCGGAGGACTGTCGGAGAGGACTATCCGCTCCTGCTGCGTCTGGGCGGCTGCGATTATATGAAAGGCGGCAGCACGCTTTCGGATGGTGTGCAGGCGGCGGTGGCGTTTGAAAAAGTGGGCGTGGATATTCTGGATATCTCGGGCGGGCATTGCGGGTTTAATAACCCGCTTTCAAATGAACCGGGCTATTTTTCGGATATGACGCTGGCGGTGAAACCGCATGTCGCGGTCCCGGTGATTCTGACCGGCGGAATTACCACGCCGGAACAGGCGGAGGCCCTGCTGGAGAAGGGGGCGGCGGATCTGATCGGTGTCGGCCGGGGGCTTCTGCGCGATAACGGATGGGCCTGCCGAGCGGTCAAGGCGGAGGGATACGTCTGACGGCCCCGGATGCCTGCGCTTGAAGTGAAGTCGCGTTGTATGCAGTTTTTGCCTGGACTCCGGTCGTGGCGGTTGTCCTGTCGCTCTTTTTTTTCTGCTGAACCGGGTTTTGAAAAAGAAAGGGAAAAGTTTTCTCCCTGGTCTGTTTTCAGCGCAGTATTTGTCGGTGTTTTTTTTCTCCATTTTGCCCTGTTGGTTATTGCCGGGATGATTGGCTTCGGACCGGGACGGTTCGATTAAAAAACCGGGAATTCGAGCGCATCACCGAAGTTCTTTTTCATATTTCAAACTGTTGGAATCATGCGGAAAATTGGTGCGCTTTCCGCGATTTTGTTTACTGTCAGAAGGCTGATTTTGATGAAAAAAGATAAAACGGCCGTACTTTATGCGATTTTAGCGGCGGTATGTTACGGGGTAAGTTCGCCGTTGTCCAAGCAGCTGCTGGAGAATCTTTCTCCGGTGTTCATGGCTGCCCTGCTGTATCTGGGCGCCGGATTGGGTATGTTGCTGATCCATTTTTTGCCCGGTATGAAAACAGAGCAGCGAAAGGAAGCGCTGATCACCGGAAAAGACCTGCCTTATGTTGCGGGAATGGTGGTTTTGGATATTGCTGCGCCGATTTTGCTGATGATCGGGCTGACCCTCTCGAATCCGGCTGCGGTATCCCTGATCAATAACTTTGAAATTGTGGCGACAACGATCATCGCGCTGGTTATCTTTAGAGAAGCGGTCGGGAAACGCCTGTGGATTGCGGTTTTTTTTATTACCGTTTCCAGTATTCTGTTGTCTGTCGAAAATCTGCGCGAACTCTCCTTTTCGGTCGGGGCAGTTTTCGCCCTGCTGGCCTGCGTTTGCTGGGGGTTTGAGAACAACTGTACCCGGATGCTTTCTCTGAAGGATCCGCTGCAAATTGTGATTATCAAAGGAATCGGCTCAGGGCTCGGTTCGCTGCTGATTGCTGTTTTCACAAAATCGGTCTCCTGGGATCCGCTGCCGATTCTTGGCGCGCTTCTCTTGGGCTTTTTTGCTTACGGATTAAGTATTTATTTGTATATCTTGGCGCAGCGGGATTTGGGCGCGGTCAGAACCAGCGCCTATTATGCTGCCGCGCCTTTTGTGGGCGTGGGTTTATCTTTTGTCTTGTTCTATCAGCCGGTCGGCTGGTCTTTTTGGATCGCCCTGGCGATGATGCTGCTGGGCACCTATTTCGCTGCGTTTGAAAATCACGGGCATCGGCATGTCCACCGGATGATGGTCCATGAGCACCGGCATAACCATTCCGACGGACATCACAACCATGTTCATGATTTCCCGGTCTTCGGGGAACATAGCCATCCGCACGTGCATGAGGAACTGGTTCATACCCATCAGCATACGCCGGACCTGCACCACGTCCACCCGCATTCTTGATTCGGATCCCATATAAAAATTTTCGGGACAGATTGCGCTAAAATTGGATCGTTCCGGCAGGAAATCGGAATCAGGATATCCTTTTTGATTTGAAAGGGATATCCTGATTCCGATTTGTTGTCATCCGAGCCATTCCGTTTCCGGATTTTTTTATCCGCAGTGAAAAGCCGCAATGCAGGAACAGCACCATTTTCATGCTGTGCTATACTGACCTCACCGTACGGTTGATTGGGGAAATTTTTGGATACGATCGCTATTTTACAGGATAGCCTGGAATATATTGACAGCCATATTCAGGACAATCTCACCGTTGATACGCTGGCAGCCCGCGCGGGTTTCTCGAAATGGCATTTTTGCCGGGTGTTTCGATGGGGAACCGGATTATCCGTTATGGGTTATGTGCGCAGCCGCCGTCTTGCTTTTGCCGCTTACGCGCTCAGCACGGAACGAAAGATTCTTGACATCTCATTGGCGTATGGCTTTGAAACCCATTCGGGATTCAGTAAAGCCTTTCGCCGGCATTATGGCTGTTCACCGGATGTATATCGTCTTCATGCGCGGTCTGAGTGCCCGTCTTTGCCGGTACTTTCCCGCATGAAAAAATACTTTACAGGAGGAATTGTAATGGAACCGAAATTTGTAACCCTTCCCGCGGTACAACTTGCAGGATATGTTCTCAAAACAAAATCAGAGGGTGGCCAGAACCTGGTTGACATACCGTCATTTTGGGCGGCTTATCTGGCAGATGGCCGGATGGACCGTTTGCACAATGAATCTTTTCTCAAAAATCACACGGAATATGGCGCCTGCTTTCCGGGAGATCCGGATACCGGTGTTTTTGATTATGTAATCGGCGTTGAAATCAATCCAGAGGTTTCCGTGCCGGACGGTTACCACGTCTGTGAAATTCCTGCCGCGGCTTATGCGGTATTTTCGACGCCGCCCAGCAGCGAAGCGGCAAATTTTTCGGATACGATCCAGAGAACCTGGCAATATATTTTCAATGAATGGTTCCCGGGTTCAGGATATGAATATGCGCCGGGTTGCGCTGATTTTGAATTGTACGATGAACGATGCATGTCCGAAAAAGAGAAAATTTGCGATATTTATATCCCAATCGTAAAAAGAGCAGAAGAAATCTGAAATTACGCCGGTAAACGCAGAAATCCGAAAAAAGGTGGGGGTGACAGGTTCAATGGACTTTTGGCACCCCAACCGAAGACAGAAACCATACTTTTCCGTTCTCTTGTTCTTCCGCTTTGCGGAAGAACAAGAGAACGATTCGTTTTTCTTTATTTAGGCCTAAAAGTGGACGTTTGGCGGCGTTTTTGATCGGACAGGTTCTGATCGCAGTCTGTTCCAATCGGAGCAGGCTGCATCAGCCTGCCACTAATTTTTCGAGTTTGTCCGCGCTGCTGGCAAAACCTTCGGCCATGCCCATCTGGAGCAGTTCTTCGAGCTGCTCGGCTGTATCATAGAAGCTGCGGCTGATCAGGCGGGTCCTGCCGTTTTCGTCCTCGAATGTGACTGTTAACTTCTGCGCGGGCATGTCCGGGTTGATCGCGCCGGCTGCGTCCGCAAAATAATCCATGACCGTAAGGCTGTCCGGTGCATCAATGGTTTCAATTTCCATCACACCCCACGATTCCTGCCCATAAAATTCGCCCTGGGTCTGATCAATGCATTTCATGCCGTAATGGATGCGTCCGCCCGGGGTAAACTCAAATGCCTTAACGGTTGTCTCCCAGCCTTCCGGTCCCCACCACTGTGCGAACCAATCTTTGTCCGCGTATGCCCGCCAGAGTTTCTCTTTCGGCGCGTCGAACATGCGCTCAATGGTCAGCGTTTTATTTTCCGCGTCTTTGGTAACTTTGGTTTTCTCCATTGCGATTTTCCTTTCTTTTTCTGTTGAGGTTTCGAAGAATCGCATCGTTCCGAAACCGGCCATTCGAATTGCAGAAAGGGCACGATCCGCGCCCCTTCTGCTCGAATCGCTTACTCAGCCTTGAGGCACAGACAGAATGGATGCCCGCATGGGTCAAACATTGTTGTTGATGAGCTGAAATACTGAACCTCTGATAATTTTGCGCCGCACTCCAATGCGAATTGGACGGCTTCATCCACGTTTTCCACGTCAAAATCGAAGTGCATCATCTGGTCCTGTTCCCCCTCTTTCCAGGGCCAAACCGGCGCCGAATAGTTTTCTACAGCCTGAAATGCAATCGTGTGGACGCCATTGTCCGAGCGGATTGCCGCCCAATCGTCAGCGTTCTCCACCTTTTCCCAGCCTAACAGTTTTGCGTAAAAATCAGCAAGTTTTCCCGCGTCATCACAATCGACGCAAATCGCTCCCATGAAAATTAACGACGATTTCATACTTTTCCTCCTCCATATTTCTGCAATTTTTTAAGACGGATCTGACCGTTTCGCGAAAACCCTGTTCACGAAAAAATCAGTTTCCGCTGAACGGCAGCCGGTACGCCTCCTCCAGCTTTGCGATGTCAAATTTCTTCATCTCCAGAAACGCCTTGGTCACGCGCTCGATTTGTTCCGGTGTGCCGTTTTCCATCATGTCATCCATGGCGGTTGGGACGATCTGCCAGGACACGCCAAAGCGGTCCTTGAGCCAGCCGCAGGCTTCCGCTTCGGGAACCGCTGAGAGCTTTTCCCACAGGAAGTCGATTTCCGCCTGGGTGTCGCATTTCATCAGAAGTGAGACTGCTTCGTTGAAACCAAATTCGTGCGGCTGGGCGCTGTCCGAGGCCGCGAACCACTGGTTCTCGAGCTGAAAATCCGCGAACATGATTGTGCCCTCTTGTTCAGGCTCCATGCCGGCGGGATAGCGGGCAACAATGCCGCGTTTTGCATCCTTGAATACCGACAGATAGAAATCCGTCGCCGCTTCCGCTTCGCCGCAGACATTCCCGGTGAACAGCAATGCCGGAATGATGACGGGGCGTCCATCGCCCGCGGGGTCGGTCAGAATCAGCTGCCAGGACACGCCAAACTTATCCTGTATCCAGCCATACCGCTTCGAGAAAGGATATTCGCCAAGCGGCATGAGAACAGTGCCGCCATCCGCCAGCGTTTCCCAGAGCATGTCTAAATGTTCCCGCGCCCGCATGTCCCGTGCCGGGTCGAGATTCACCATCATGGAAATAGACGGGTTGATTGTAAAGAACGGTCCGGCGCTGATCGCCATGAAAGTATATCCGGCAAGCCGGAATGTCACAGTCTCGGCGTCACCGGACGGTGTGTCGTGCAGTATCGAACTGTTGTCGATTCCTGAATCTCCGAAATCTGCGAAAGCGGCCGTGTAAAACGCTGCGGCTTCTTGCGCTTCTTTATCAAACCAAAAATGTGGAATGATTTTTTGTGTATTCATTTTTAACTCCATTGGTCATTGGTACACGGGCAGAAAAACCGGCTGTTGGTGATACTGTGTCCGCCTGTATGGCCCGTGTTTGGTCGAATGGATAAACATAAGCAGTCGGCATAGGAGTTCCCGCCGCATTCTCTCATGCTCCTGAAGCCCGGCAATTCGAATTTTCCTCATGTCCGGTTCGAGCCGGATTTTCTTTTTTCGAATTGCTGCAAAAGCATTTTTTTTTGTGCTTCAATATATATTATAAGGAAAATGATTATCCGCTGATCTCTTTTTCAACAATTTGACTTTTGGCACTTTAATCGAGTATCAAAAAGTTATGCTGTGGCTCTCATTTTTTATTCAGAGAATTTTTCCGGATTCGAATTGACGACGTTCCCTGGATTTCAGTTGATGTTGTAAAAACAACATGAAATCGCGCGGATTTTGTTATGATTCGATTAACAAAACACAAAATCGCATTCTGACGGATGACCGCTCCGACGGGATCGTCCGGTCAGATACAAGGAGAATTAAAGTGAGCCAGGAAATTAACAACAGAGAATATCGGAAATCGGTCGTGAAACGGATGATTTCTGATCTGCACGCAGGGAAAAGTGTGGATGAGGTAAAAGCGCAGTTCAAAGACGCTTTTGACGGTGTCGCCGCTTCAGAAATTTCGGAGGCCGAGCAGGAGCTGATCGCGAACGGATTGCCGGTTGAAGAAGTCCAGCGGCTGTGTGACGTGCACGCGGCTGTCTTCCGGGATTCGCTGGCGGAGCCGGAGCCCGATCCGACAGAGAAACCGGGACACCCGGTACACACCTTTAAGCTGGAAAACCGCGCATTGGAAGAATTGATTGAAAAGCGCGTCCGGCCGCATCTGGCGGCTTTCCTCGCCGGTGACTCGGGGGATGCGCTGAAAAAGCTGCGGGCGGATTTTGAATGGCTGCGCACGATCGATTTGCATTACAGCAAGAAGGAAAACCTGATCTTTCCTTATTTGGAGAAGAACGGCATCTCAGGCCCGCCGAAAGTGATGTGGGGTGTGGATGATGAAATTCGCCGGGTGATCAAGGAGACAC
>CALAEB010000357.1 GCA_937890875.1 uncultured Anaerolineaceae bacterium
CGCAATTGCGACGTCAAAATCGGTGAACCCCTGCTGGATTTTCTGGATCCATTCGTCACTGTCTGCGATATAATCTGCGCCGGCTTCCTGAGCTTTTGCAACCCCTTCTCCCTGGGCGAAAACCAGAACACGCACGGTTTTCCCTAACCCATTGGGAAGAACGACGACATCGCGGACCTGTTGGTCAGCTTGGCGCGGATCCAGCCCCATCCGCATATGGACTTCGATTGTGGAATCAAATTTCGTGATGCTGGTTTCTTTTGCCAGTGCTAACGCATCCTTCGGCGAATAATATGTTGCAGAATCCACTTTCTTTTGTGCTTCGTTAAACTTTTTTCCGTGTTTTGCCATAATAACTCCCTGTGGTTCGATCGAGTACGATCCGTACTCTCCCACATATTCTTAGTCAACCACCTGAAGGCCCATATTCCGGGCGGTACCTTCAATCTGCTTGATTGCGCTGTCAATATCAACAGAATTCATATCCTTGAATTTTGTTTCGGCAATTTCCTTTACCTGCGCACGGGTGACTTTGCCGACTTTTCCCTTGCTGGCAAGCGGTGAGGCCGTTTCCAGACCCGCGGCACGTTTCAAAAGATAGGATGCCGGCGGCGTTTTGAGGATAAATGTAAACGAACCGTCTGTGTAGACCGTGATTTCAGCAGGGACAATTTCCCCGATACGGTTTTGTGTCCGGGCGTTGTATTCCTTCACAAAACCCATGATATTAATACCATGACCAGCGAGCGCAGGGCCCACCGGCGGTGCCGGGTTTGCTTTTCCCGCGTTCAAATTCAACTTAACAATTGCTTTTAATTTCTTTGCCACAATATCTCCTTCGTGGTAATAACGGATTGCATCCTTCCACAAATTTAAAGGGAACGGCTCAGCGTTCCCTAATTCACGCTATTTTATGATTTTTCTACCTGTAAAAAGTCCAGCTCAACAGGTGTTTCCCGTCCGAAGAAGTTGACCATCACGCGAACCTTGGATTTGTTCTGGTCAATCTCAGCAACCGTGCCGCGGAAATCGTTAAACGGCCCGTCGATGATCCGCACTTTTTCGCCGATCTTATAGGTAACATTAACGATCGGCGCGTCCGCTTCCATTCGTTTAATGATCGAGCTGACTTCTTCACTGCGCAGCGCGGTGGGTTGATTCCCCATCCCGACAAAACCGGTTACTCCCGGCGTGTTCCGCACGATGTACCAGGATTCCTCCGTCAGGATCATATTAATCAAAACATATCCCGGAAAAATGTGCCGTTCGACGGTTTTTCGTTTGCCATCCTTGACCTCGATTTCTTCCTGAGTCGGAATGACGACGTCAAAGATTTTCTCTTTCATCCCCATTGATTCAATCCGCTGTTCGAGGTTATGCCGCACTTTATTCTCATACCCGGAATAGCAATGAATCACGTACCAGCCGCGTTCCTCGGTACTTTCTATTTTGCCTTCGTCATCTGTTGTGTTTTTCACTTTGGATGTTCTGGAAGATTTTTTCCCTTTGGGGGCAGTCACTTTATCCGTAACTGATTCTTCAGCAGGCAAGTCTTCATTAAAAGCTGAAGTTTCCAGCGCATCAAATTCTTGAGAATCCATGAACCAATCCCGTCCGTATTACCCTAATAACACTCCGATAAGTTTGGAGAAAGCAAAATCGATGGCACCCAAAAAAACTGCCGTTCCAAGCACAACGACCAACACAATCTTTGTCATTCTCCAGGCTTCTTCTTTTGTAGGCCAGACAACTTTCCGAAGTTCGCCAACCGTTTCATTCCACCATTTTACGATTTTATTGGGTTTCTTTGGCGGCGTTTTCTTCTCAACCTTGACATTTTTTTGTTCATTTTTTGCTGCCATAGGTATCTTACTCCTTATCTTATGGCTATAAACGCCGCATTTTCAGCGGCGTTGCCAGCTTAGCAGGTGAAGCAGGAATCGAACCCACAACCTCCTGTTTTGGAGACAGGCGCTCTGCCTAATTGAGCTATTCACCTATAAAGCCCGAATCATTCCAATTCGGGCATCTTTCCTGATTTATTTTGTTTCGCGGTGCAGTGTATGCTTCCGGCAGCGCGAACAATATTTGCTCAATTCCATCCTGCCGGGATCATTTCTGCGGTTCTTCTGTGAAGTATAATTCCGCTCTTTGCATTCCGTGCAGGCAAAAGTAATAATCGGTCGAACATCTTTCTTTTTTGATGCCATGGTTCTTTATCTATCCAGCCAAGCGGCAGGAAACTCCTTTACCCAATGATTTCAGTAATAACACCGGCGCCAACGGTCAGACCGCCTTCGCGGATCG
>CALAEB010000358.1 GCA_937890875.1 uncultured Anaerolineaceae bacterium
CTGGAGGACTCCCTCAAACGGCATAACCTGCCTTATGAAGTCGACGCGGGCGGCGGCGCGTTCTACGGCCCGAAGATCGATTTCAAGGTCAATGACGCTATCGGCCGCGAATGGCAGCTTTCCACCATCCAGTTCGACTTCAATGAACCGGAACGCTTCAACATTTCTTATGTCGGGGAAGACGGCCAGACCTACCGGCCGTATATGATCCACCGCGCGCTGCTCGGCAGCCTGGAACGTTTCTTCGGCGTGCTGATCGAGCATTACGGCGGAGCGTTCCCGGTCTGGCTCGCTCCGATCCAGGCGGAAATCATCCCGATCGCGGATCGTCATGTAGACTATGCGAATGAAGTCGGCGCCGAACTGCGGAAGCAAGGCATGCGTGTGCATGTCGATTCCCGCTCCGATCGCATGAACGCCAAAATCCGCGACGCGCAGAACCAAAAGATCCCTTATATGCTGATCCTGGGCGACCAGGAGATGGAAACCAAAGCGGTCGCGCTGCGCAAACGATCCGGCGAGAACGTCGGCGCAATCAGCCTGGAAGATCTGCTGACCCTCTGGAAAGCCGAAGTGGCAGAGAAGATTTAGTCCATTTTTAGAATAGCTATCAAAACAGGAGCTTTCGCGTGCGAAAGCTCCTGTTTTTCATCCGGCGTTGTCATCATCCAATTAAGAAACCAGCCTGCCGGAAGTTTTTTCTCCGAAAAAAACATCCGAATTTCCGCCGGTCAGGCCGTTTTTCCATCCCGCGGAATTTCAGTTTTATCCTGGAAAAGCCGGCCAACCCCGGCCCTGAGATCCATGTCCGGCTGTTCCGCCCGCGCTGGCTCTGGCATCACCTGCCCCTGATACCGGTTCTTCCGCATGGAATAATCACGATCCGGGATCCCCTCCAGCCGGTTGAACTGGAGCTGCACCACCCGGGCGCCATACGGGATCATGATCGAGTGCTTTCCTTCATTCTTAAATTCCAGCGTAATCGTGCCTTCGAAACCGGCGTCGATCACGCCGGCCATCATATGATTGATAAACACCCGGCCCAGGCTGGACTTGGTGAAAACCTGCGCGCACACATCTTTCGGAATGCACAGATATTCCCGTGAGCAGCCGAGAAAAATATCGCCCGGATTGAGCAAAACGCCATCGTCCCGGTCCATCTCAATCAGATCCCAGTAATCCTCCGTCTGATGCGCCACGCCGAAAACAAACGGCGCCTCATTCGTTTTCGGGCGGCGGTAATATCCGCCGAGTGAGAGATCCAGCGTATTGGGATTCACCTGCCGGAGCACCGAAGCATAATCGGTTTCCGACCGGTCAAAATCGATCAGACCTTCAGAAATTAATTTAAGAATTCCCGAGTCACATATCACACTCATCGTGTCACCCTTTCATAATATCCGCAGGATTGAAGCTCGTGGCACCCGTTGCGATACAAGCAATCCGGCATCAGAAACGTCCGCATCAGCGGGTCCACTTTTTCGATCTCCGTCGCGATCATTTCCATGATTTCGCGCGTTTTCGGGTCCGCTTTAAAACATAACCGTTTTCGGCCGATATTGATCAGCGCCTGTGCGTTCAAGTCCATCACATGATTGACCGGCGCATC
>CALAEB010000359.1 GCA_937890875.1 uncultured Anaerolineaceae bacterium
CACCACGACATTCCCCGGAAGAAGAAGCGCCATGAAATTGGAAAAGTTTTCCGATCCGCTTTTGCAACCGTTTATTGCGCAGATGGACTCCGGAAAAGCTGGACCGACTTATCTGAAATGGCCGGCGATGCAAACTGCCATCTTTGCCGAAATGCAGATGGTCCTGCTGGAAGGAAAGAATATCGAAGATGCACTGGCTGATATGTGCTACGAAGTGGATGCCCAGCTTGCGAAATAAATAAAATAAACTTTCTGTGCCATTTCAGGCGTGATCCTCTTTGCCGGGAATGGCACAGAAAAACCAGGAATTCGAGATGCTGGATTCTTTTCGGATCGGGACGCAGTTTTGCTGTTTGCTTGTTTTTTTGGTTTCGCGAAAAACAAATTAACAGCGAAGGATGCTTTCAAAAATCGAATTACGGACAGAAAAGCAAAAATGGGAATCCTGCGTTATTTCTGCTGTTTGAACGCAATCGCTCGCGATCAGGTTTCAATCGTTTGACATTTCGAACAGTGCATTAAAAGATTCTGAGGTCCAAAAATGTCTTATTTTAGCGCCAATATTAAGAAGGCACTCAAGGGTTACGGGTTTATATTGCCAGGGTTCTTTATTATCATTTCGATTATTCTGTATCCATTGGCAAAGACCGTATTCTTAAGTTTTTCGAAATCCGATAAAACCTTTTTATTCACGCTGGATAATTATATTCAAGTGATGAAGGCCCCTCAATTTTTCCCGATGCTGAAAAGGACCTTGATATGGATGATCGGGACTGTTTTCTTTTCATTTATTATTGGCTTTGGCGCTGCAAAACTGATTGACCAACCTTTCATCAAAGGAAAAAATATTTGGCGCTCGCTTTTGCTTTTGGCTTGGATCACGCCGGGCGTGGTAAAAGCTCAGGCGTGGAAATGGTTATACAGCTCTGATTTTGGTATGTTGAATCAGATGCTCAAGACGATGGGAATCATTGACGAATCCATCCCTTGGCTGACAAGATCCAATATCGCTTTTATTGCGGTTCTGATTATTCAGGTTTGGTCTGAATTCCCATATACTATGTTAATGATCAGCGCAGGACTGCAATCGATTAGTCGGGATCATCGCGAGTGTGCTCTTTTGGACGGAGCGAATTGGTTTCAATATACGTTTCATATTGAAATTCCGCTCATCAAGGACATCGTGTTCGTTGCAATTTTAATATCTACCATCTGGGCAATTAATACTTTTTCCGTGATCTGGATCGTTACGCAAGGGGGACCTGCCAGAGCGACAACAGTTCTTTCCCTGGATATCTATAAAAAATTCCTGATGTTTGATTTGCAGGGAGCATCGGCGACCGCAATTTTACAACTGATTATCAGCTTATTTATCACGGCGTTTTACCTACATCGCGCAAACAAGGAAAACTAAGATGAAACATTCGATTAATAAATATATTGTGATAAAGGGAATCAACCGAATCGTTGTCTATGCGCTTCTTGTTTTGCTTGTTCTGTTTGTGCTGTTCCCCTTTGCCTGGATTATTTCGACTTCCATCAAACCGGTGACAGAGGTGATGACGATCCCGCCGAGATGGATTCCTGATCATCCGACCCTGGATAATTATAAAAATGTGCTTTTTAATTCGTCGATTCCAAGGTACTTTCTGAATAGCACCGCTGTCAGCTTTTTGGTGGGGATCCTGTCGGTCGCTGTTGGCGGTGTTACGGGATATGGGCTTTCCCGTAAAAAGACGCGGCTGGCAAATTCCATGTCGATGTTTATTTTGGGAAGCCAAATGCTGCCCGCGACAGTGATCATGATTCCCATTTACCTGATGTTGACAAATATCCATCTTTATGACACGGTTTGGGGGCTGGCAATCAGCCACTTGATTCTGACGATCCCATTGGTAACCTGGTTGTGCAAGGGATACATTGACTCGATTCCGGTCGATCTTGAAGAAGCTGCTCAAATCGAGGGTTGTTCGAGACTCCAATCTTTGATTCTGATCATTTTTCCGATTGCTGCTCCTGGAATTGCCGCTTCAGGTATGTACGCCTTCGTTCAGTCATGGAATGAATTTACGCTTGCATCTGTGCTGACCGCATCGGATAAATCGCGCACCTTGCCCATCGGCCTGACAGAATTCGCGTCGTTATTCACGATTGATTGGGGCAGCATCATGGCCGCGGCAGTGATCATCTCTGTGCCGGTGATCCTTATATTTTTCTTTATGCAAAAATATCTGGTCAGTGGCTTGGGACAGGGCGCTGTAAAAGGTTAGGAAATAGTTCAAGTGCAGTAACGAAAAGTGAAACAATGAAAATTGAAAAAGTTGAATTATTTTACGTAAAAATTCCTTTGATT
>CALAEB010000360.1 GCA_937890875.1 uncultured Anaerolineaceae bacterium
ATGTTCGATGAAGGTATGCAGCCGGAAAAATGACTATGTGAACATTCGTTTATCGGGAAATGATCCAAATGTTAACCAAGTCGAGACCGTTTCGATGCCGATTGGCGCATATACCGATTGTTCTGTAGCCCCTACTTGCGGATTAGCCGGCAGCCTTGCTTTGATCGGTTATGAAGATCGGCCAAGCGATTTTTTTGCCCCTGAAAGAATCAATGCGCAAATCCTTTGGACATCCTGCGGGTATGTGGAATATAAATTCCCGTTTCTGCTCCAGCATAATATCGTGCCCAGACGTCTCATACTCTCTTTTGAGGCCTGTTCAGAGGCGCCGAATTTCAAAGAAGATTGGAAGTCCGACATTACGATCTGGGTCAATGGCCAGGAATGCGGCACATGGCGAAGTCCTGGGGATTTCGGAAGCCGCAGAGGAAGATTGAATCCAAAATGGTGGGATAATGGTGTTTCTCAGTACGGCAAGCTTGTCACAGTCGAAATTACCGAAACTGAAACAATCGTAAATTCGAAAAAGACTTCAGATATTTCTCTTGATGAGCTTGCGTTAAGTCCGGACCGTCCCATAACGATCCGGATCGGCAACCGGGAAGACGCAGAGTTTGTCGGAGGATTCAATCTTTTCGGCGCGGCTTTCGGCGATTATGCGCAGGACATTCTGCTTTCCTTCGTCTATTAAGAATTGCCAGGGCGCTAAAAATCAATTTGTTGATACAGATAAAACGATTAAGAGTTTAATCAGCGTCAGCACATCCTGGCCTCACGCTGACACAGATTGCCATTTGCAGAAACGTACAAGCGTATCGCACTCGACAATCCGAAAATATCCGCCGCTTGGCTTGATATCCCGGGATGGCAATTTCTCCTTGATATCAGGCTGAGATCCTGTCACTTACCAGTTCCATCCTGCAAGATGAGCGCAGCTGAAAAAGTTCCACAATATCCTTCCGCTGTCTTGTTCAGCACAATGGGTATAATTATTCACAAGAAGAAAATGGAGGGAAAAATGGCAATTCATTTGTTGGATGACAGTCTGGAAATCGAAATTTTCATCGATCAAGCCGATGCTGAATTTGCAGATGACGTCTGCGTGCGGGTCATCGAGACCTGCCCTGAGGAAGAAAAAATATTTTATGCGGGAGAGACCAATATCTATCTGACCCGGGAACAGGCCCGCCAGATCGTAGCCGAGTTCCAGAAAGTTCTGGAAGCGGCGGAATAATTCCGCCTTTCCACAGGCGGCAAAGACAGATATCCGGAAAGGAACCCGATGAATTTATCTGAAAACCAACAAGATCATATCTTACTCCTGCAGGACATCGCCCGGCGCGCTATGCTGCAGCGCGGGCTGCTGCCCGATTTTCCGGCCAACGTTCAGGCGGAAGCCGACAACATTCCGGCTCCGCAAACTCCCGCCGCAAACGGAACCGTCCGCGATCTGCGCGATCTGCTTTGGGCCTCAATTGACAATGACGACTCGCTGGATCTGGATCAGCTGACCGTTGCGGAAGCGCTGCGGGACCAACGCACGCGCATCCGGGTGGCAGTGGCCGATGTTGATTCGCTGGTCCCTTTCGGGTCGGCCATCGACGAACACGCAAGCCACAATACAACTTCCATTTATACCGCAGCCGAAGTCTTCCCGATGCTGCCGGTGAAACTTTCCAACGATTTCACCTCACTCAATCCCGAGACAGACCGGCTGGCGGTGGTGACCGACATGGTAATCGACGCGGAAGGACATATCAAAGAATCAGCCGTCTATCGGGCCGTTGTCCGCAATCACGCCAAACTGGCCTATAACAGCGTCGCGGCCTGGCTGGACGGGGAAGGGCCGGAACCGGAGGCTGTCACCGCTGTCCCCGGCCTGGCCGAAAATATCCGGCTGCAGCAAACCGTGGCAGAAGCGCTGGATCAATTCCGGCAGGAACAGGGCGCGCTCAATTTCCAGACCATTGAGGCCAAAGCGGTCTTTGAGGGGAATCAGATTGTCGACCTGCAGACCGAACAGCGCAACTGCGCCAAACTGATCATCGAGGTCTTCATGATCTCCGCCAATACAACCAACGCGAAATTCCTCGAATCGCGAAAACTTCCGTCCATCCGGCGCGTCGTGCGCAAGCCGAAACGCTGGGACCGGATTGTCGACGTGGCCGCGGAATATAATTTCGATCTGCCGCGTCATCCGAACGCCAAAGCGCTGAATGAATTTCTGCTGCAGGAGAAGGAAGCTGATCCGCTGCGTTTTCCGGATTTGTCACTGACGATTATCAAACTGCTGGGCTCCGGCGAATATGTCGCCGAAAAACCGGGGCTGGAAGCGCCGGGGCATTTCGGCCTGGCTGTGAAGGACTACACGCACTCCACTGCGCCGAACCGCCGTTATCCGGACCTGATCACGCAGCGGCTGCTGAAAGCGACGCTCGAGAACGAACGGACACCTTACACATTTGAAGAATTGGAGACGCTGGCGGAACACCTGACCAAACAGGAAGATATCGCCGCGAAAGTGGAACGACAGGTGAATAAGTCGGCCGCGGCGCTGCTGCTCAAGTCCAAGATCGGTCAGCAGTTTGACGCGTTTGTG
>CALAEB010000361.1 GCA_937890875.1 uncultured Anaerolineaceae bacterium
GACAGGGATAAGCAGAGATATGGCAAGAATTGAAGGTGTCGATCTTCCTCGTAATAAACGGATCGAAATTGCATTAACCTATATCTATGGGATCGGTCTTACCCGTGCCCAGAAAGTCCTTCAGGAAACCGGTGTCAACGGGGATATCCGTGTCCGTGATCTGTCGGATAATGACGAAAATTTGCTTCGCGAATATATTGCCAAAAACTTTGTTGTTGAAGGTGATCTGCGCCGCGAAGTTCAAATGAATATCAAACGCCTGGTGGAAATTGGCTGCTACCGAGGTATGCGCCACCGCAGAAACTTACCCTGCCGTGGACAGAGAACACGAACGAACGCGCGAACCGCGAAAGGTCCGAAGAAGACTGTTGCCGGCCGCGGCCGCCGTCGTGGTGCGACCAAGAAATAATCCTGAACTTTTCCTTGCGAATGTTTACAGGTTGGGACTCCTTTCATCCCGCGGCTGCCTGTAACATTTCGCAGTTAAATGTTCGAGATGATTTTCAGACATAAGGTTATGTAAGAGGAAATAATGGCTCAAAATGTACGCTCATCGCGTCGTACAGCAACTGTACGAAAAGTGAAGCGCACCCTGGGGGCAGCCCAGGTGCATATTTTTGCTTCCTTTAACAACACAATCATTACGATCACCGATGCAATGGGGAATCCTGTTTGCTGGGGCAGTTCGGGCGCAGTCGGTTACAAGGGCTCTCGCAAGAGCACGCCTTTTGCCGCACGTCTGGCTGCTGAGCAGGCGATGAAAACTGCTCAGACAATGGGTGTTCAGGAAGTCGATTTGATTATTAAGGGACCTGGCCCCGGCCGCGAATCTGCAATTCGTGCCGTCCAGGGAATGGGGATCAAAGTCCGGTCAATTTCTGATATCACACCGGTACCGCATAACGGTTGCCGTCCCCCGAAAAAACGCCGCGTTTAGGATTGAGAGGATACATCAATGGCAAGATATACTGGCTCGGCATGCAAATTGTGCCGGCGGGAAAATGAAAAGTTGTTCTTGAAGGGAGAACGCTGTTATTCAGCAAAATGCTCATTTGAAAAACGGGCTTATGCGCCTGGTGATCACGGAAAAACAGGCAGCAGCCGTGGCGGCAGTGATAGAGTCTCCGACTATTCACGCCAGCTGCGCGCAAAGCAAAAAGCACGACGGACTTATGCTGTGCTCGAACGGCAGTTCCGTCGTGTTTATGGCATTGCGGAAAAAGCTCCGGGAATCACCGGTACCAATTTGCTCCAATTGCTGGAAACGCGTCTGGATAATGTTGTTTTCCGGCTGGGTTATGCTGACAGCAGAGCTCATGCCCGGCAAATGGTTTCCCATGGTCATTTTTTAGTCAATGGAATTCGGTCCGATATTCCTTCAATGATATTAAAGCCGGGTGATCAGATCGTCATTCGTGAAGAATCCAAGAAGAAACCGCAGTTCCAAAGTTTGGGCGATTATGCGGAAAAACGAAACTGTGCGCTTTGGCTGGATCGTGATGTCAAAGCGATCAGCGGCCGTGTTCTCCGCATCCCCGAACGGACTGAAATTGATGGAAATATCACTGAACAGTTAATCGTCGAATTCTATTCACGGTAAACGAGATAGGCGATACGCGGGTTTATAAAGGTGTATCGAGAAGGGGTGATAATTGGCTACATTAAGTAATATGGTGACACCTAAGATCGAGCGGGAGCGAGAGGCAACAAATTACGGAAAGTTCGTAATTTATCCTTTGGAACGCGGGTATGGTGTAACGCTCGGTAATGCATTGCGGAGAGTTCTGCTTTCTTCTTTGGATGGCGTTGCAATCACTTCTATTCGGATTACGGATGTAATGCATGAATTCAGTGCGATTCCAGGAGTTCGTGAGGATGTTCTCCAGGTGATGCTTCAGATCAAGCAAATCCGGCTAAAAATGCACGAAGGGGATGTCTCCCATCTTCATCTTGAGGTGAATGGTGAGGGGGAAGTAACCGCGTCGGATATTCAATGCCCGGCTGAAGTTGAAATTCTTAATCCGGAGTTGTATCTGTTCACCGTTGATGACCCAGGCGCTCATTTGGAAATTGACATGACCGTCGAACGCGGACGGGGTTATCTCCCCGCCAATGACCGGAATACGCATCTGCAGATCAGTGAACTGCCGGTGGATGCGATTTTCAGCCCGGTCCGGCGCGTTAATTGGAATGTCGGTTCGGCTTTGTACGGTCAGAGTACCAACTATGATAAGTTAGAACTGGAAATATGGACGGATGGGACGATCCAGCCGGAACCGGCTTTGGTCAAGGCTTCGAAAATCCTGATCGAGCATCTGCGGTATATCTCCGGAATCAGTGAAGACATCCTGCCGGATATCATCGAAAAAGAGGTCCCGAACACCCGTCTGACCAGTGAAACGGTTGAAACGCCGATTGAAAATCTTGATTTATCCGTCAGAGTATTCAACTCATTAAAACGGACCGGTGTGGCGACAGTCGGGGATGTCCTCGAACTGTTGGATAAAGGCGATGATGCCGTGAAATCCATCCGCAATTTCGGTGAGAAAAGTTTGGATGAGTTGCGCGATAAATTGCAGGAAAAAGGCTATCTGAAAAAAGATAAAGATACGGAGTAGATGAGATGCGACACGGAGTTGCAGGATATAAATTAGGACGGACCAGTTCTCAGCGAAAATTGCTGCGGGTTAATCTAACCCGGCAGTTGTTTGAACATGAACGGATCACGACAACGCACGCGAAAGCGCTATCCATGCGGAATGACGCGGAGAAATTGATTACCCTGGCAAAAAAAGGAAACAACGGGGATAAAGTGGCGAAAATGAACGCTTCCCGTTTGGCTGCTTCCCGGCTGGGAAATGACCGCGATATTACCAAGAAACTGTTTGATGATATCGCACCGCGTTATGCGACCCGGAACGGCGGTTATACCCGGCTGATCAAATTGGGTCCCCGCAAGGGCGATTCCGCTGAAATGGTCATTATTGAACTTGTTGGAGAATGATTCTTCCGGCAGCGGAGACGCTGCCCCGGATGAATTGGCACGTA
>CALAEB010000362.1 GCA_937890875.1 uncultured Anaerolineaceae bacterium
GGGGACCTGGACCCCGGCAGGGCAGCCGAATTTGAAGCGCACCTGGCGGCGTGCGATGAATGCCTGGCCGCTTATGTGAAAATCGCCGCCGGGGAGGACATCCTGCCGGAGCGGGCCGCCGCCATTCGCGCGCCGCGACCCGCGACCCGTGCGATCCTGCACCGGCTGCGTTGGGCCGGACTGACCGCCGCTCTCGTGCTGTTCTTCATCTTGGTCAGCGTCACGCCGCCCGGAAGAACGGCCTGGGCCAGTTTCATCCTGTCACTGGAGAAATTCGGCAACGCACTGAGCGAGACCTTCCAGGTGGATGAAAAGAACAACGGAACGATTGAAACCGTCAACCAAACCGCGGTCGCGGCCAATGGCATTGAAATCAAGATCGACCAGGTATTTGTTGAAAGCGACCAGATCTATATTTCCATGTTTATCGCGTCCGATCGCATCAAGGAAGATTATACGCTGCAGATGGGGCAACAAACCCTCTTCCTGAACGGAGAGGAAACCAATTCATGGTACACCTGGAGAGGGCCTTCGCAGCGGCTCATTCCGGCCGGTATGCACGGGAACGAAACTCCGGTTCTGTCCCTGTTTCTGGTAGGAACCACAGAGAAGGACTACAGTCATGAGAAAAATCTTTCCATTCGGCTCAGCATCCCCAACTTGTTTGATTACAGTGCTTGGCATAATACAATCGTAGCAGGCCCCTGGGAATTTGACTTCGTGGTGGATGCCACCCAATTAGAACAGCAGACCCGCACCATCGTGCTAAGCGACGTATTCCAGGAAAACGAGCGGATCTATCAAGTGACCGAACTGCGGATGTCGCCGGTGCGCACGCGCCTCACCGTTGACCGCCTGAATCCGGCACTGTTTTCCGAATGGGTCAATGAAGAGAGCGGCGAAATAGACCGCTTCTATTCCAGCAGCACCAATCTGCAGGGGTTCGTCATCCGCGATGAGAACGGAAACGAAGCCGAACTCAGCCTGATGGAGATGGAGGATTATGCCGGAACGAATGAAACGATCCGCTACTATTTCTTCTCGGAACTGGACAGCAATCCATACGAGTGGCTGAGGCAGGTGGACAGTTTGACCGTAACGCCGTATGCCTCCAGCCTAAACTTCCGGAAATCGGACATTGAAGGCATCAAAAAGAACCGTGAATTGGAAAGTTTTACCATGCAGGGATTGATAGGAGAAAATAATGAAAAATAGAATCAGATTTAGAACCGCACTTTTGTTAATGATTGCATCCATAGGCGTACTTCCTTCAACCGTATCGGCCGAGAGTAAAATAGAAGCTTTCCTGAAGGATTTTGAGGCGCTATACACTTGGGAGTATGAGATGAGCGTAGGCATGATCGACTCGGAGAATTCCTACAGCAAACCGGTGCGCATCCTGAAGACGACGGAAAGCGGCATAAGCGTGATGCTGGACCGGGCGCTGGTCACCGAAGATGAACTGGCGGTCTCGTTTCTGATTAGCGGCGACTTTCCTGAAAACCTCACAGATGTACAGCTTTATGCCGATATCAACGTTGGCCCGTTGCTGCCGTACCCGCCGGATTCTTTTGAGCTGGTTATCGGTGGAGGGGGAGGCGGTGGCCCCAAACTGTTGATATTGAATGAAAACCCATTAGTAGTACTGGACACGGCGTCGGTCCCGCTGATGTACGCTGATGGTTATGTCTCCCCGTCCGATCCGATCCAGGTACGGGTCCGCGTCGCGGAAATCAGCATCGGTTGGGGAGAATCACAGGTAGACGGCAGTTCCCAGTATTATTACGAAGATGAACCGTTGGAATTCGAATTTGAAACAGACGGCGCGGAACTGGCAGCCCAAACGAAAACCTTCCAATTAGATCACACATTTGAAATCGATGGGCGCACTTACGAGTTTCACCGACTGCGTTTCAACCCGATGCAGCTCATCCTGTTCACCGGCGAAATGATATACGCAGGCGAAAAAAACGCACAAGGGACGGTCACAGCCTATTTCGACGCGGTCAATTATGTGCAGGCGGATGCGGATGACGGCACGAAGATTTATCTGAGCAGCGTCGTCTCCCCCTACCGAGGATTCACAAAAAAAATTCTGGACCCTGAGGCCATCCGCTCGCTCGAACAAACGAAAACAGTAACACTTACGCCTTGCTACTTGCATATGCTGACGGAAGAAAAACTCGGCGGCTATCCACTCATCGGCGATCCGGCTTATGACTGCAGCCCGGAGCGCGCAGTCACAGTGACAATCCGGGAATAAACCGGGAGCGAAAGGAGAAAAAATGAAACCTCAAACGACTTTAGCCATTGCGGTTTTGCTGCTGCTCGCCGGGATAAATCTTTTTCCGGCAGCCGAAAGCGAACAGGAGAATTTTCTGAAAACCTTTGAGGCCGTATATCCCGCCGATATGGGCTGGGTAATCGACTCAACCAACCCCTACGCAAAGCCGGTGCGTATCCTGAAAACGACCGAAAGCGGCATCAGCGTGATGCTGGACCGAGCCCTGGTCACAGAGACAGCCCTGGCGCTGTCATTTTTGATCAACGGCGACTTTCCACAGAATCTGACCAGTGTGGACCTGGTTACTGACATCGACGCCGGGCCGCTGCTGCCCTACTCGCCGGATTCTTTTGAACCGGTGCTCCGCGCAAAAGGCGGAGGCGTATGGCCGACGCTGCGCCTTTTGAATGAAGATCCGCCAGTGGCGTTAGAGACAAGAACGGTTTTCTTAATGCGTTACGACGGGTATATCTCCCCATCAGACCCGATCCGGGTCCGCATTCGTATTCCACAAATCAGCGTCTGCTGGGAGGATGCCACCGCGGACGGGGTCCCTCAGGAGCAGTGCTATTTCGAAGACGAACCGTTGGATTTCGATTTTGAAACCGACGGCGCGGACCTGGCAGCGCAAACGAAAACCTTCCAACTGGATCACACCTTTGAAATCGACGGGAAGCCCTACGAATTTCATCGTCTGCGGTTCAACCCGATGGAGCTCATCCTGTTCACCAGCCCGTCGGAGGAATGGGTAGAACATGAAGACGGCAGCAGTTCTCCAGCGGGGCTTCTCTATGTAGATGCGGTTACGGACGATGGAACCAACATTGAACTGTCGAGTCACAGCGGCGTTTACCCATACCATGGATTCACCCAAAAAATTCTTGATCCGGAGGTCATCCGCTCGCTGGAACAGACGAAAACGCTGACGCTGACGCCCTGTTACGTCCCCCGGCCACCGGACGAAGAGAATGATTCGTATTCAATGCCGGAACAGGGCAACCCGGCTTATGACTGCAGCCCCGAACGCGCGGTCACGGTGAACATCCGGGAATAGTCATGATATAAAAGGAGAATTCAATGAAAAATCGAACCGTTTGGATGATCGCGCTTGTGCTGATGATCGCGGCGATAGCGCTCCCCGCTGCCGCGGCAGCCGAAAGCGACAGAGAAACTTTTTTGGAGAATTTCGAAGCGGTCTACCCGGCCAACATCGGCGGGGTGATCGACTCGGCCAACCCATACACAAAATCGGTGAGGATCGTGAAGACAACCCAAAGCGGCATCAGCGTGATGCTGGACAAAGTGTTGGTCACGGAGGATGAACTGGCGGTGTCGTTTCTCATCAGCGGCGACTTTCCGGAAAACCTCTTTGATGTTCATCTTTACACCGACATCAATGTCAGCCCATTGGTACCCTATCCGCCGGAATTATCGTTTGAGCCCCAGCGTGGCGGGGGCGGAGGCGATCCTGTGTATGTGCGCGTTGTGAACGAGAATCCGCTGGTCGCGTTGGATACGGCAACGATCGCATTGATGTACGATGAGGGTTATGTCTCAGCAGCCGATCCTATCCGGGTGCACATCCGCATCCCGCAAATTGACATCGGCTGGGATTATTCGGAAGAAGAAGGCAACGCACAGTATTACCATGAAGACGAAGTTCTGGAATTCGAATTTGAGACAGACGGCGCGGAATTAGCCGCGCAGACCAAAACCTTCGACCTGGACCATACCTTTGAAATCGACGGAAAAACTTACGAGTTTCACCGTCTTCATTTCAACCCGATGCAACTTATATTGTTCACCGGTGAAATGAGCTCCGGCTTTAGCTGGGAATATACAGAAGGTGTGCGCTATGTGATCGCGGCTACGGACGACGGGAATAAAATTAATCTGAATGCTGTCGAAGCCGCCGATTGTCCTTATCGCGGATTCAGAGCCAAGATCCTTGATCCGGAAGTCATTCGCTCGCTTGAACGGACGAAAACGCTGACGCTGACACCCTGTTACCTGCCTGATCAGACAAACGAAGACCCGAATTCTTATCCGCTGTGGGAGAATCCGGCAATGGATTGCAGCCCGGAACGCGCAGTCACGGTGAACATCCAAGAATAAATATGATCCGGGTGCCAGCGGATCAGGCGTTGTGTCAGGGCAACCGCAAAGGTAGCCCTGACTGCAATTGCTCACGCCATTGCACAAACATCGTTACAGATTGGGTAAGGGCAGCCACGAAGGCTGCCCTTACTGTTGCTACATAAACCCACTCAAATCTGGCATCCTCTTGGCGCTTGCGTATGGCAACGGCCTTCTATGCCGATTTTCTTTGTTATAATAGTGTCAAAGGTTTATTCACAATGCTGGTGACGTATTGGCGCAGAAGGTCGAACGGTTTTCAGCTTTTTTGTGAAAATCAAAGTTTTTAAATAAGGAATGAGAGTCACATATGATTGATGTCAATGAACTGAGAAAAGGTGTCACCTTCGAATTAGACGGCAACCTGTTAAAAGTATTAGAGTATGAACATAACAAAACCGGCCGCGGCAATGCCAGCATCCGCATCAAAGCCAGAAATTTGCGGACAGGCGCCACATTTGAACGCACCTTCAACTCCGGCAACCGTATACAGGACGTACGGCTGGACTTCCAAAACGTACAATTTTTATACGGCGACAGCGATTTTTTCTATTTCATGAACAATGAAACTTTTGAACAGCCGGCAGTAAAGGCCGACATCATGCGGGAATCCGCTCCGTTCCTTAAGGAAGGCACCGAGGTCAAACTGACGTATTATCATGATGAAATCATCGATGTGGAACTCCCGCTGAGCGTTGACCTGAAAGTAACCCAGGCAGACATTGCCGTCCGCGGGGACACGGCCACCGGCGTTACCAAGCAGGTGACGGTTGAAACCGGCGCAAAAGTAATGGTGCCGAACTTCGTTTCAGAAGGCGACACCATCCGGGTCAACACAGCCACCGGAGAATACCTCACCAGAGTATAATATCTTTGCCTGAAGACTCAAAACGGCAGAAATACTGCCGTTTTTTCTTATTAACTGCTTTAAAGATAAAATAAACAATAGAAATTTATTAATAATTGCCAGTCATTCACATTCTCTGGAAACCGTTGGTATAATCTTAACACATCATGGAGGGATTATTACGTGAAACAACGAGGACAAACAAACTTTGTTTATTTACTCTTACTGGTCGGGATCATATCGCTGCTGTTATATTCTTACACCGGAGATCGGTCCTCCAATGAGATTATATCCGTCAATCAACTGGCTGACCAGATAAAAGAAGGCAATGTATCCAGAATCCTTGCTGATAGTACAAACCTGACGATTTATTTCAAGGACAAATCCACTGCAAAGACAGTGATTGAAGGAAATGCTTCCCTTCTGGAACAACTGTCCCTGTTGGGAGTCACACCGGAACAGCTTTCTTCCAAAAATATTGAGCTCTCCATCAAACCGGAGTCCAGCTGGCCTTGGCTTTTTTCACTGTTAAGTTATCTTTTCCCGGTAATTTTCCTGATCGGAGCGATGTATTTTATCTTCCGTCAGACGCAGGGAGGAAACAATTCGGCGCTCAGTTTTGGAAAATCGAAAGCAAAGATGTTTGAAGGGGATCATCCGACAGTTACGTTCGCGGATGTGGCCGGTGTTGATGAGTCCAAAGAGGAACTTCAGGAAATTGTCGAATTTTTGCGCGAGCCGCAAAAATTTACCAGCCTGGGAGCGCGCATTCCGAAAGGGGTGCTTTTGGTCGGATCCCCCGGCACGGGGAAAACATTGCTGGCCAAAGCGGTTTCCGGCGAAGCCGGTGTTCCTTTCTTCTCAATCAGCGGTTCTGAATTCGTCGAAATGTTCGTCGGCGTCGGCGCAAGCCGTGTCCGCGATCTGTTTGAACAGGCAAAAAAGAACAGTCCCTGTATCATTTTTATAGACGAAATTGATGCCGTCGGGCGCCAGCGCGGCGCCGGACTGGGCGGAAGTCACGATGAACGGGAACAGACACTGAACCAGATGCTGGTCGAGATGGACGGGTTCGATACCGACACCAACATCATCATTATGGCGGCGACCAACCGCCCGGATATTCTGGACCCCGCTTTGATGCGCCCCGGACGTTTTGACCGGCAGGTCGTGCTGGACCGCCCGGATGTGATCGGACGGGAAGCGATCCTCAAAGTGCATTCCAAAGGCAAACCGCTGGATACCGACGTGGATCTGACTGCGCTGGCCCGCGCCACACCGGGTTTTGTCGGCGCTGACCTTGAGAATCTGATGAATGAAGCCGCGATCCTGGCGGCCAGAAAAAATAAATCCAGCATCGGAAAAGCCGATCTGGAAGAGGCTGTCGAACGGGTGATCGCCGGTCCGCAAAAGAAAAGCCGGATCCTCAGCGAACGTGAAAAACGCATCATTGCCTATCATGAGGCAGGCCATGCCATGATCATGAATGTCATCCCGGAAAGTGATCCGGTTCATAAAGTGACGATCATCGGGCGCGGGTCGGCCGGCGGGTACACCATGCACCTGCCGATGGAAGATCGGGTGCTGATGTCCAAGCGGCAGATCAAAGCCGAAATGGTCAGTTTGCTGGGCGGGCGCTCCGCCGAAGAATTGATGTTCGACGATATCACGTCCGGCGCGTCCAACGATATCGAACGGGTCACCCAGCTTGCGCGCGCAATGGTCACCCGGCTCGGCATGAGCGAAAACATGGGACCGATCGTTTATGGCAAGAAGGAAGAGATGATCTTCCTCGGACGGGAAATTTCGGAACAACGCGACTATTCGGAATCTGTGGCGGAAAACATCGATACGGAAGTCCGCCGGCTCGTCAAAGATTCTTACGATAAAGCCAAAGAAATTCTCAACCAGTATCGTGATAAACTGGATCTGGTTGCGCAGAAACTGATCGAGGTGGAAACGTTGTCCAAAGAGGAATTCGAGATACTGTTCCCGCCGCCAAACGGGAAGACATCCTCGACCCCGAATTACGTCGGCGAGCCCGCCGTATAAAGGAAAATGATCGAAAGGCCGTCAATTTTCTCCTTGACGGCCTTTTTTTGTCTCGCCGGGCAGAAGAAAATGAACAAAACGGTTCGTCTTTTTATGCCATTCAGAACTGATCCTTATAATGCCGAATTGTTGGTTATCGGGAAGAGAAATCCGGAATAGAGAGGATCAGTTCGAATAACAGCAAAAAGATTTTTCAAAATTCGATTTGCTGGTTATCGAGGCAGAAATTTACAATTTCACCGCCATATGCTGTATAATTTTGTCGGCTGGTCATTCCCGCAGCCGCGATGCGGCTGTCTTTTCCCCTGTTGTCATATTTTCCCGGCGGAGGGCCGGAATAGACAACGGAGGAAAAGACAGCGGTCAGGCAATTCGAATTCTGGAAAAAGGAGACTGGTAATTGCACGAAGCGCAAAAAACAGAACTTCAGTTTCCGTTTCGCTGAATTCGGCTTGCGATACGCACACTATCGATCGAAAAGCGGATGAAACAAGCCCCGACCAATGATCGATCATTATGCGAAAATTGCTCATGCCAACCTTTCTGGATAAATAATGAAAAAAACTGTTTTGAATAAACCCGTCACCATCTTCATCCTGTCTTTGTTCCTCCTGCTTGCCTCCGTCGCGCTTTTCCCGGAAGTAACCGCCGCGCTTTTTGACGAGGATCAGGCAATCTATTATGTCGAACAACAACTCTCATTTGGGCCAAGGACTCCCGAAAGCGAAGGGCATGCCAAATTCGTCAGCTGGGCAACCGAACAGTTGACCAATTCCGGATGGAACGTCCGGCATCACACAGGTGAACTCCCGAACCGGGAGGAATTTACCAACATTATCGCCCAACGGGAGAATGCCGGGGAAGACAAGCCCTGGATACTTCTCGCCGCACATTATGACACCCGCATTTTTGCGGACTCCGATCCCGACCCTGAAAACCGCTCAAAGCCTGTGCCCGGCGCAAATGACGGCGCTTCCGGCGTCGCAGTGCTATTGGAGCTGGCTTCTTCACTCCCCAAAACACTGGATAAGAATTTGTGGATCGTCCTGTTTGACGCGGAAGATCAGGGACGGATCAGCGGATGGGACAACTGGTGTCTCGGGTCGGCCGCGCTGGCGGAGACACTGGCAAAGTCGGAAAAGCAGCCGGATGCGGTCGTCGTCGTCGACATGATCGGGGACAAAAATCTCGAAATTTATCGTGAACAGAATTCGACCGGTTCGCTCACGGACGAAATTTGGGAGGTGGCGGCAGCGGAAGGATACGGACATATTTTTATCAATGAAGAAAAATATCGCATCCTGGATGACCATGTCCCTTTTCTGCAGGCAGGTATACCGGCAGTTGATATTATCGATTTCGATTATCCCGCATGGCATACTGTTGCGGATGATATCGGCAATGTATCCAAAGACAGCCTGGCGATCGTCGGGAATGTTCTTTATTCCTGGCTGACAAAAGAATAGCGTTCGCAAAGCTTGGAGCTCTGTCAGCATTTCAAAATAGAAAAAGGTATTCCGCAGAACAAGAACGTACTGCGGAATACCTTTTTCCTTTACTCGAAAGAATTATCCAAATTTCGAACTGTCGGATTCCAACCCGGATCATCCGGCGCTAACTCGGCTCCAAGTCCTCAGTCTTCTTCAAAAAGGCAGCCCGGGTTCCGAATCGTTGATCAACCGGGCTGTTATCACACCGGACGACCGGCCGGCAACTTGGAAATATTCAGCGCAAAAAAAAGGGGCCTGCCCCGTCAATGTTTTCCGTGACGAAGCAGGCCGAAGGCTAAAAAAATGGATGTCTTTGCTGTTCGGAAGTTTCTTTTATCCGCCCAACTCCATATTCGACAGCAAGTTCGTGAAGAATTCACTCTGTTCCTCAATAAAGACAGCGAAATCAGCCGTATTGCTGTAATGCACGATCATCCCGCGCTGGGTAATGAAATCGCTGAATTCTTTGGTCGCCGTCGCTTTTTCCAAAGCCGCGCTCAATTTTTCAAGAACTTCAGCCGGGGTTCCTTTCGGAACGCCTAACGCACCCCAACCGCCGATGATAACGTCAAAACCGCTTTCAACCATGGTCGGAACATCCGGCATGGCGGGATCGCGTTCCTCGGTCATGATCGCCAGAATCTTCAGTTTTCCAGCCTGCACACCGGAGAGAACTTCACCGGAATTGACGGTGACAGCGTCGATATGACCGCCCATCAAGGCCGTCACGGCCGGAGCTGCGCCGTCAAACATAATGTTGTTGAATTCAACACCGGCCTGTTCGCCCAAGAGCGTAGCGGCGATATGCCAAATTGAACCGGCGCCGGAATTTCCGATGGTCACTTCACCCGGATGTTCTTTGGCATAGTCAATGAAATCCTGAACTGTTTCATAAGGCGCGTCCGCGGGAACCGTCAACGCAGCCGGAACAAGTGTCATCTGGCCGATATAATCAAAATCTTCGATAACGATGTCGGACAGCTCCAGTGTTTCATGCATCACGATTTCAACCGGAATATAAGAGATGGTGTAACCATCCGGTTTTGACGCGCGGACTTCGGACATACCCACGCCGCCCGAACCGCCGGGTTTGTTGACAACCAACACGGTCTGGCCCAGCTCTTCCTGTAAGCCGGTCGCGATAATTCTTGAAGTCATGTCTGAAGCGCCGCCTGCGTTGAACGGAACGACAATGGTAATTTCATGTTCCGGGAATTCGGCTGAAACGCTGCTGAACCCTGCGAACACCAAGGCTGTAATGACAACAGCCATGAACAAAACGTACGATTTTCTTACTTTTTCCATCAGATCCTCCAAAATATTTATAAGAAACTTATTACCATCTTTTACAACTGAAACATCACGGTTAATTGCTGCCTTGATGCCTCCTCTCTGGAAATTCAGGCTTGCCTGAAAAACCAACGATTCGAAATATTCCGGTCAGTATTGAACCAAAGCGACCAATTTGCGTCGCTTTGGTTCAATACTCAAACCGCCGCCCGCCGGCAGTGAATGATCAGCCGTCACTATCATTCAGGAAGTCGGTTTTTTTATTTCTAAATTCCGCGTACAGACTCAGCACCAGAATCAGCACTGCCGCAATCAAAAAGCCGAGCGCGATCGGACTGGAATACAAACCGGAAAAGCCCTTATTAATTTTGAGCGACTGCAAAAGCGAACGCTCAATCATCTCGCTCAGCACATACACCAAGACGATCGGAGCCATCGGAATTTCCAGTTTTTTGAGCACGTAACCGATAATACCGAAGACCAGCATTACGCCGATTTCAAACAAGCTGTTGCTGACCGTATAAGCGCCGAGCATCGCGATGATCAGAACCACCGGGTAAAGCAGTTTATTCGGGATGTTCGCCACCTTGGCCCATGCGCCGGCCAGCGGCCAGTTCATGATCAGCAGGATCACGTTCCCGATAAACATGCTGGCGATCGTCCCCCAGACAACGATCGGACTTTCAATGAACAGCGTCGGCCCGGGGGTCAGCCCATGCATCATGAAAGCTCCCATCAAAATCGCGATCGTCGGCGAGCATGGAATACCCAGCGTAAACAACGGGATCATCGCGCCGCCGACATAGGAATTGTTGGCGGTTTCCGGCCCCGCGACGCCTTCCACGGCCCCTTTGCCAAACTTTTCGGGATGCTTGGAAAGCCGTTTCTCCATTGAATAAGAGATCAGTGCGGGAATGGCCGAGCTGGTTCCCGGAATCAGGCCCATGAAGAAACCCAGAAAACTGCCGCGAATGATGGACATCACCGTCGGACGCATCTCGCCCTTCTCCAACCTGGACGAATTCACACTGCTGGTTTTATTATGGATGTACAGATTTTCCATCCCAACCAGGATTTCCGATAACCCGAAAAGCCCCATACAGATCGTCACCAGATCCAGACCGGAAACCAACTGGTTCACACCGAAAGCATAGCGGATCCTGCCAGAAACCGGATCCATTCCCACCAGCGCGAGCAATAATCCGATAAATACGGCCACCAGTCCGCGCACCAGCGATTTGCCCATCAAGCCAACCACCATGGACATACCGAAAACCAGGAGCGCAAACATCTCCGTCGGGCCGAACCGGAGCGCAAATTCGGCGAGCGGCGGCGCGATCAACGCCAGCCCGATGATGGAAATCAGCCCGCCGACAAACGAACCGACTGCCGCCACTTTCAGCGCGACACCCGCCCGGCCTTGCTTGGCCAGCGGATATCCATCCAGACAGGTGATGACCGAAGCCGCTTCACCCGGCGTATTAATCAACACGGACGTAATTGTTCCGCCGTACATCCCGCCATAGTAAATTCCGGCCAGCATAATAATCGCGGAGACCGGCTCCATACCAAAGGTTAAAGGGATCAAAAGAGCGGTGGCCTCTGTCGGTCCGATACCGGGCAGAACGCCGACCAGCATCCCCACGAAACAGCCGATGAAACAATAAAGGATGTTCATCGGGGAAATTGCGACCGAAAAACCTTCCATTAAACTCATTACGGATTCAAGCATTTGCCAACTCCTTAAAATCCCCAGGGGTTAACCGGCAACGGCACTGAAAACCCTTTTTTGAATATCAGAAAACAAATCACAGTGACGACAATTGCAAGCAGAATGGACTGCCACCAGTTATATTGCCGGATGAAGATCGAAAACAACAGCAAACTGGACGCAATTACAAAACCGGTGGTATTTGCAATCAGAATGAAAACCGCAATCCCGATAACCACCAGCGCGACGCTTTTCAGAGCCTGCTTATCGGGAAACGTTTCGCCGAATATGAACTTATCCTTGGTCACCGACGAGATCAGGTAAAAAACACCGACAAGGATTGCCAGAATTGAGACCCATCTGGGGAAGAACCCCGGGCCGATTCCGAATTTCGTGGAATAAGGATAATCAAAAGATACAATAAGGAAAAAAATCGAAAACAGAATAAACAAAATACTGAAAAATAATCCGGCATTTTGTTTTTTTAACCATGAAGTGAAACGATTTCCAAATCCTGACATTCCGTTCATCCTTTCTGTTATGGTTTTTTTTCAACAAGCAGATCGGAAAGGATCCGATCAATTTGTCAACAACAATAATTCTTCGAATTGCTTCTTCGCAGATTCTAATTGTTCCGGGGTAAGATCCAGTAACGGTTTCCGCATATGGCCGCCGGGGATGCCGCGCAGTGTCAGAATGCTTTTGAAAACAGCCATGTCACGGCCGTATTCCAGAAACTCGACATGCTTCGTCGCGGTCAGCTGGATTTTTCGCGCATCATCATAGCGTTTCTCTGTGAAGCAGCGGTAAACCTCGACAAAAGCCTCCGGCATCGGGCCGGAACAGCCGGACACCACCCCGTCGCATCCGGCCGCCAAAGCGGGGAAAAACAGGTCATCCGCGCCAACAACGACCGAGAAACTCCCATCGCGGACCGTCAGGTATTGGCACGCTCTGCGAACATCCGGATAACTGTATTTGACGCCAACAATCTGAGGACAGGCTTCGGCGATCCGGTTCATCAGCTGGAAGGAAATGTCATTCTTTGCCAGCTGGGGGATCACATAAACATAAACCGGGAAATCGCTCGGCAGCGCGGCACAGATATCAACATAATACTGCAGAATCGTCCGGTCATCCGCACCGAAATACGCGGGGGTCACAACACCGATACCATCCGCACCGATCGCGTGTGCGTGTTGGCTCAGCCGGATTGTATCTTTCAGGTTCATCGCACCCGTATGGACGTAAACGGTCACCCTGCCGGCCGCCCTGCGAACAACAGTCTCGGCAATCTTTTCACGCTCTTCACCAGACATTAAAAACATCTCACCGGTCGTTCCATTCGGGTACAGGCATTGAACGCCTTTTCCGATCAAAAAATCGGTCTGCTGCTCCAGCGCAGAAAGATCCACCTGATCTTCTTCGGTAAAAGGGGTCGTCATTGCCGTAATAACGCCATACAGTTTTTTCATTGCTATCCTCTGTTCGTTTTCCGTATATTATTCATTATGACTGAACGATGTGCATCATTTATGAACGCGTTATAGATGTTACAGCTTGACAGATAATATGTCAACGGTTTTTGAGCCGGACAAATGTCATTTATTTTTAGCCAAAATGTCACTAGCCAATACTGACTTTCGTCAATTCGGACCGGAATCAGACGCAAAACGCCTTCCGGCTGTCCTGTCCTCCGCCGGCGTTGCGATACACAGCTGCCAAAAGTCAGCACCGGTCAAACCCCTCAGAATCGCGGCCGGATTTTGAAATTTGCCCTGCCGGAACTTTTATTTTGTTGTCAGGTTTGCCGGCACAGCCGGTAAGCCTGACAACAAAAACCTTTTTTTCGAGTGTGGCATCGAAAAGATTTTTCATATTTTGAACCACCGGCTTCATTTCTGACCCGTTGTTCAACATCGCTGAATGTGTTATGATGTTCACTGATTCAGGACCGGAGCATCTGCCCGGTCGCTGATAACAAACAGCAATTCGACTTTTGGACTTATCTCCGCAAGTCCCGCGAATCACAATGATTCGCAATACGGAAAGAAGGTTCTGTGGTTCTGTTTTTGGCACTTCGTGCCAAAAACAGAACCACAAAGTCGCCATTTCTCGGGCACGCAATCCTTTCGGCGCATGGGTCACGTTTCGGATTGACGCGTTTTAATAAGCGCATGCGTATAATAAGTAGGAAGGATGATAAATTTAGACCGGAAAAAAATGAGAAAGCTGATTAAGATTAATCGACGTAAAAGAATAATAACCAAACGAGGTTCTACCGATGCATGACTCAAGTTCTTCCGAGACAGGACATGCTGTTAATTCCGTGGTAAAAGCGATGCAGATCCTGAATTGCTTTACTCCCAGCGTCCCTATGCTCAGTTTAGCGCAAATCAGCAAGCAGCTGGACATCCCCAAAAGCACCGCGTTGAATTTAATCAAAACGCTGGAATCCGGGGGGCTGATTTTGCGCGTCAAGGACAGCAGCTCCTACCAGTTGGGATACAAAAATATGGAGTTGGGCTACCGGACCCTGATGGGACTGTCCATTTTGCCTTACGCGATTCCAATTATGGAAGAAATACAGGAAAAAACCGGAGAAATCATCTATTTGACCTCTCACCTCAACGGTCTGGTTTTCTATCTGCAATGCATTTATCCCAGCCGCCCCAAGGTCAGCTATTCCGTGATGGGGAAAACGCTGCCGATGCACTGCACCGGGTGCGGCAAAGCAATGCTGACTTACCTGGAACGTTCTTATATTGATAAAATTATCGAAAAATACGGACTTTCCATGGTCACGCCGCACACCATCACAGACCCGGACCGGCTTTTCAAAGAGCTGGAAATCAATCAGCGGCGGGGTTATGCCATTGACAACGAAGAGGAAACGCTTGGCGTTAAATGCGTCGGCGTTGCGGTCCGGAATACAAAAGGGATTGCGGTCGGCGCATTAAGCCTCTCCGGTTCGGTAATCACCCTGACGCCTGATAAATATGACGCATATGCCGACCTGCTGTCCAAATCCTGTATTCTTTTGTCTCAGCAGGCAAATCTGTTCCCCGCCAGCCAGATGAATCAGGCCTGAACTGTTCCGCGTCAAATACCGGAAGGAAAAGAATGCCGATCCATTATTCAGATGATCAAAACGAAATTTACAAATCCGTAAAGGACACGCTCACCGACCTGACAGCGGCGGTTTCCCAG